>NZ_JBPQTV010000154.1:0-15044 GCF_051386515.1 Streptomyces sp. URMC 123
GCACAGGGGCGGGGGCGGAGGCGGGAACAGGAGCGGGCACGGCGACCGTGCCCGGGCGGCCGTCCGATCTCGGCGCCCGGTCCTGGTGGGCGGTGTGGCGGCGCACCGGCAAGGAGTTCCTCGACGACGGGCTGCCCGACCGGGCGGCGGCCCTGACGTACTACAGCGTGCTGTCGCTGTTCCCCGCCCTGCTGGTGCTGGTGTCCCTCCTCGGGGTGGTGAGCGCCTCGGCGACGGACGAGATCCTGGGCGAGGTGCGCCGGCTCGCCCCCGGCGCCACCCGGGACATCCTCAGTGGCGCCGTGGAGCGGCTGCGGCACAGCGGCGGCACCGGCAGTGTGCTGGCCGTCGTGGGCCTGGCCGGCGCGCTGTGGTCCGCGTCCGGCTATGTCGCCGCGTTCATCCGGGCGGCCAACGCGGTGTACGACCTGCCGGAGGGCCGGCCGATCTGGAAGGTCACCCCGCTGCGGCTGGGCCTGACCCTGCTGCTGATGGTGCTGCTCGCCGCCGGTGCGGTGATCGTGGTGTTCACCGGCGCGGTGGCCGAGCGGGCGGGGCGGCTGATCGGCCTCGGGGACACCGCGCTGGCCGTCTGGGCGGTCGCCAAGTGGCCGGTGCTGGTGACGCTCGTGGTGGTGATGATCGCGCTGCTGTACTGGGCCGCGCCCAATGTGCGCGGGCGCGGCTTCCGCTGGCTGACCCCCGGGGGCGTGCTGGCGGTGGTGCTGTGGCTGGCCGCCTCGGCCGGTTTCGCGCTGTACGTGGCGAACTTCGGCTCGTACAACAAGATCTACGGCACCCTGGCGGGCGTCATCGTGTTCCTGATCTGGTTGTGGCTGACCAATCTGGCGATCCTGCTCGGCCTGGAGTTCGATGCCGAGCTGGCGCGGGAGCGGGCCATCTCCGGCGGCCACCCGGTGCACCGGGAGCCGTATGTGGAGCCGCGTGACACGCGCGCCTGGCCGCGCCGCCGACGGCGCGCGATGGAGGCGGGGGGCGAGGCCCCCGGTGACGGGTGACCCGGGACGGCGGCGCGGGGTGCCGCGCGCAGGGCGCGCTCCGCGCGGTCCGGCGCCGCGGGGTCGGGCGTCACGGGGCCCGGCGCCGCGGGATGGACGTCACGGGGCCCGGCGCCGCGGGACGGGCGTCACGGCCGGCCCCCGGGGCGGATCAGTTGCCCAGGTCCTGCCCGACCTTCAGCTGGCCCTCGGTCGCGGGGAGGGTGCCCACCCGGGCGCCCGGCGCCATGGTGCCGACGGTGCCGTACTGGTAGCACGGGTAGCGGACGCAGACGACCTCGTGCGCGGGGCCGTAGCGGACGGTGAAGTCGGTGCGGTTGACGGCGGACTTCGCCGAGTTCGGCACGGCCACGCCGTTCTGGTCGGCGCGCACGATGGTGGTGGCCGGGATGACGGTGAGCGTGCCGGTCAGATCGGCACCGCTGTAGGTGCACAGGCTGTTCGCCGGGCAGGCGGGAGCGGCCGGGGCGGCCGGGGCCGCGGCGGACTGGGCGGGCGCGGCGAAACCCACCGCACCCAGCATCAGGCCGGCAGCCGAGCCGAGAACGGCTATCGCACGCTTGCGGATCACGAGAGGACCTCCAACGTCGTTGTGGGAGTGGGCCGGTGGACCGAAACCACCGGCTCCGGATCGAACACCCGGGGCGAGTGCCATGTGCGGGCGGAGCAAAACCTAGCGCCGCCGAACCGGCACCCGTAATCGGCGGAGTGATCACCCCCGCAATCGCGTCACACCGCTCGCGGCTGGCGGAATGTTTCGTTCCAATGACCCGGCGCCGCCCGCTTGACCTGCGGTGATACCCGTTCGTAACACCCCTTTGACGCTGTGTTGACCACCCCTTGAGGGGCCGGTGACCATCGGCGAAGCCCTGGCGAACGCATGTCCGGACGTCCCGCCCATGCCTTCACTTTGGCTTGAAAATCACCAAAAACCTCTGCACCGGCCCTCGTTGACGATCTGATGCGGTCCGCGACGGAACGACGCCCTCCGCCCCGCTTCAGGCGCCCGTACGCTGTGCGATCCTGTGGGGGAGAACCCGTACCGCCGCACCACCCCGGAGAACCCCCGCCATGCCGCAGTCCGTCGACCGTGCGCTCGATGTGCTGGACGCGGTGGCCGAGTCCGCCGAGCCGGTGACGGCCAAGGCCCTCGCCCGCCGGCTCGGCTGCGGGCTGTCCACCGTGTACGACCTGCTCGGCTCGCTCACCGAGCGCGGACACCTGGTGCGGGCCGGCGGCGGCTATGCCCTCGGCCACCGCATCCCCGCGCTCCACCAGGCGTTCCAGCGCCAGCTCCGCGTCGACGACGGCATTCAGGAACTGCTGCTGCGGGTGCGCGGCGCCACCGGCGCGGACGCCCACCTCAGCGCGTACCGCGACGGGGAGATCTCCATCGTCGGCAGCACGGCGGCGCCCGCCCACTCCCCCTTCTCGCTGGGGCGGGAGACCCGGGCCCATGCCACCGCGCACGGCAAGACGCTGCTGTCCGCCCTGCCCCCGGCCGCCCGCCGCCGCTATCTGGACCGCGCCGGGATGCCGCGGCTGACCGAGAGCACCATCACCTCGGCGGAGCACCTGGACCGGGAGCTGCGCCGGGTCCGGCGCACCGGGGTGGCCGTCGAGATCGAGGAGTCGGTGCCGGGCTTCGCCTGCCTGTCCGTGCCCGTGCGGCTCGGGGGCGCGGCCGCCCCGGGGGCGGTCACGGCCCTGTCGGCGTCGGTGCCGCTGGAGATGTTCCTCGACGGGCGGGAGCGGCTGGCGGAGATCCTGCGCTCGGCCGCCCGCGAGGCCGCGGGGCCGGCCTGACCGGGCGTGCCCCCGGCTGCTCCCCGGCCGGCCCGGCCGGCGCGGGCGGGGGCACCGCTCAGCCGAGGCCCATGGGGTAGAGGTCGGGGCCGACGACGTGCGCCCTCGGCACCGGGTCGTGCTCGTCGTGGTGGAAGTGGCCCGCGTACCAGACCACCACGTCCTGGCCGTCCACGGACTCGCCGGTGACGAAGTCGTCCAGGTGCGCCCGGGAGAGCACGGGGTCGGTGGTGAACCCCTGGCCGTCGTCGATCTCCGTGCCCCGGTACCGCAGCACCCACAGGTCCCCGGCGCCGTACGCGTCGGCCGTGCCGTCGTGGGGCCCGGGCACGATGCGGTAGCCCTGCCCGGTGGCGCGGTTGACCACCCGCCACTGGCGGCGGCTCGCCACGTCGCGGAGCCGGCGCGTCTCCAGGCGGACGGGCGTCCAGGCCGCGGGGCCCGCCGGTGGGTCGGCGTACTCGTCCACCCGGTTGTCCGCGGCGCCGGCGATGTCGAAGTCCAGGCGCCAGTAGGCGTGGTGCGTGTGGACCCGGCAGGTGCACGGGTTGCTGACCCCGGCGAAGCCAAACCGGGGGCGGATCACCCCGTCGTCGGCGAGCCGCCAGTCGCTGATGTAGCGGTACCAGCCGGCCGCGAGCTCGCTGACGATCCGCAGCTCCGAGCCGTCGTGGTGGAAGGCGACCCCGCGGAAGTTCCCGGTGTCGCTGCCGCTCTCCAGGATGGTGCGCGGCGGCGTGTCGCACAGCCGGTAGCCGGGGCCGGCCGGGTCGCCGCCGCTCGCGGTGAAGCACGCCTCCTGGTTCTGCCAGTCGCGGTAGGTGGGGCCGCACCCGATGGCCTGCCCGTCCGCCCCGTAGCGCACGTTCAGGATCGGCACATGCGCCTGGAAGAGGACGCGGGTGCCCCGGTAGTCGACGAACCGCAGCTCCGCCCCCGAGCCGTTGGTGCCCGACGAGTGGGTGGGGCGGGTGACGACCAGATGCCACAGCTCGGTGGCGCCCCGCAGCACCCGGACCCGTACGGAGTGGTGGCCGGGGGTTTCGGGGCAGTCGTCCGCGGGCGGGGTGGTCTCGCACTCGTCGGCCACGGCGGCGGGCACGCCGGCCGGCTCGTGGATCACCGCGCCGTCGCGGGCGCGCACCCCGACGACGCGGTGCCGCGGCACCCCCGCGGGGTCGCGCAGCCCGACGGTCACCACGCGCTCGGCGGAACCGTCGGGGTGTTCGATGTCGGCGAGCGGCGGCATGGGGCGGTAGACCCGTACGCCCTCGCGGGCCAGCACGGCGCCGATCTCGGGGTCGGCGCGCAGCGCCGCCACCGCGCGGGCGAACTCCTCGGCGTCCGGCCGGGGCCGGTACCGCACGGAGCGCACCGCCGCGTCGCCGACGGCGTCCAGGCGCCCGGTGACCACCGCGGACCGGTAGGAGGCGGGGTCGTGCACCACGGCCCGGAACGGGGCGTCGGGCCCGGCGTCCTTGGCCAGCAGCCGGAAGTCCGCGAGGCGCGGCCGCGGGCCGGGCAGCCGCTCGCGCACCGCCGACAGGCCCGCGATCTCGTCGGCGAGCGCCTGGCGGGCGTCGTCCTGGGCCTCGTACGGTTCGATCCGGATGGTGACCGGCTCGTCCACACCAACACCCCCCACGCCCCGGGCCCTCGCCTCGCGCGCACGAGCGGCGGGCCGCGGCCGGGCGGCACGCCGGGTCGGCGTACCGGCGCGTCGGCCGCGCGCCGTCGCGGCGCCCGACCGAGCATGCAGGGCCCGGCGGTGGCGCCGCCACGGCGTGCGGGCGGGCGCCGGAGGCGTCGCGCGGGCGGGCCGGGCCCGGCGCCGGCCGGCTCGTACCCCTCGTGTCCCGGCGCGCGGCGCCCCCGCCGCCCGCCGCCCGGCACACGCGCGCCGGGGCGGGGCCCACGCCGGGAGGCCCGGTGTCAGAGCCCGCGGGCGCGGCGGAAGCGGGTGGTGGCCTCGGCCAGGTCGACGAGCGGCTCGGGGTAGTCCAGGGCCGCGCGGTCGGGCCCGGGCAGCAGCCAGGGGCGGTGCACGGCCGCGCCGGGCACCCGGGCGAGCTCCGGCACCCAGCGGCGCACATACGTCCCGTCCGGGTCGAAGCGCTTGGCCTGGGCGAGCGGGTTGAGCACCCGGTTGGGGCGGGTGTCCGTGCCGGTGCCGGCCACCCACTGCCAGTTGAGCTGGTTGTCGGCCACGTCGCCGTCGACGAGATGGGCCAGGAAGTGGTCCGCGCCGATCCGCCAGTCGACGTAGAGGGTCTTGGCGAGGAAGCTCGCGGTGAGCAGCCGGGCCCGGTTGTGCATCCAGCCCTCGTGCAGCAGCTGGCGCATGGCCGCGTCGACGAGGGGGTAGCCGGTGCGGCCCGCGCGCCAGGCGCGCGCCTCCTCGCCGTCCGGCAGCCAGCGGTCGTGGCGGGTGCGCAGATCGCGGACGGCGGCGTCGGGCCGGGCCGCGAGCACCTGGTGGTGGAAGTCGCGCCAGGCCAGCTGCCGCTCGAACGCGGCCGCGCCGGGGCCGCCGGCGGCGCGCGCCCGGCGCACCGGCTCCGCCGGGGAGAGGCAGCCGAAGTGGAGGTAGGGCGAGAGCCGGGAGGTGGCGTCGGCGGCGAGGTCGTCCTGCCGGTCTGCGTACCGGTCGAGGCCGGAGGCGCACCAGGCGCGCAGCCGGGCCCGGGCGCGGCTCTCGCCGCCGAGCGGCCGGCCGGGCGCCGTCCCCCGTACGGCCGCGGACGGCAGCGGCGCCGAGCGTGCCTCCTCGGGCACGGTCACGGTGCGCGGGGGGCCGAGCGCCGCCGGCACGCCCTCGGCCTGCCAGCGGCGGAAGTAGGGCGTGAACACGGCGAAGTGGTGCTTTCCGGCGGGGGCGACGGCCCCGGGCGCGAGCACCGTGGTGACGCCGTCGTGGACGCGCAGCTCCCGCCGCTCGCCGGCCAGCGCGGCCCGCAGCCGCCGCTCGCGCCGCTGGGCGTAGCGGCTGACCCCGCCGGCGAGGTGCACCCGCTCGGCGCCGGTCTCGGCGGCGACCCGGCAGGTCTCCTCGACGACCTCGCCGGTGCGCAGCACGAGGCGGCCGCCGCGGATGCGCAGGGCGGCGTCGAGGTCGGCCAGGCACTCGGCGAGGAAGGCGGCCCGGTTGGGGACGGCGAAGCCGGTGGCGGCGATGCCGCTGTCGAGGACGAACAGCGGTACGACCCGGTCCGCGCCGGCGAGGGCGGCGCGGAGCACGGGGTTGTCGTGCAGTCGCAGATCGGCGGTGAACAGCGCGATGGCCACCGCCGCCCGGCGCGGTCTCGTCATGCGCCCGATGATTCGGGGCCGGGGCGGCGGTGGCGGGGTGACAGGCCGGGCGGGCGGTGAATTTCCCACCTCGGCGACGCGGCTGGAGTACGGACCTAGCAGGGGATGCGGAAGGGGGCGCGGGCCTGGCCCGCGCGCATGACGAGGGCGGCCTCGGGCCGGGGACGCCGGCGGCCGTCGCCGTCCACGACCGGGGCGGGGTCGACGATCCGCCCGATCCGCGCACCGGCGGCGGTGTACCGCTTCACGCTCACCCGGTTCAGGGGGGCGGGCGTGAGCACCTTGCGGGCCTTGACGAAGGCGATGAAGCTCTCGAAGTCCCTCAGGTGCCGGACCGGGTCCCGGAAGCCGGTGAACGCGGTGTAGCCGTCCTGGCCGAGCAGGGTGTACGAGGTGGCCGCGAGCCGGTACGCGCGCCCGGGGTCCAGCGGCTCGCCGTTGATGAGCACATCGGCGGGGTCGACCCGGTCGCCGACCGGCCCCGCCGCGTCGAAGGCGTAGCGGACGTTGTGCGAGACGGCCAGCGGCGCGTAGCGCAGTTCGCCGCCGGTGCCCGGGGTCCACTGCTGTTCGAGGGCGTCGTGGAGCTGGGCGCCGGTGACGGTCACGGTGAGGATGGGGTCGCCGTAGCCGATGGCGTCCCAGGCCTGTCCGAAGGTGACGGTGCCCTTGGAGGGCAGGTCGTAGACGAGGTCGGCGCCGATGACGCACTGGCCGACGCGCGGGGCGATGGCGACCAGGGCGAGGTCGGCGGGGGTGTTGGGGTGGGGGTTGCCGTCGCCGATGGGGCCCAGGGCGCGGCGGCCCGCCCAGAACGCCCAGTCGGCGGCGAGGTCGCCCATGGTGGACTCGCCCTCGGGGGTGCGCCGCTGGGTGAAGGAGGCGGTCTGCCGGCCCAGCGGCACCAGGGAGCGCTGGGTGCCGGAACCGGCCCAGTAGTCGGCCACCTCCTTGAGCTCGGGGTGCGGGGCGACGTCCCGAGTGTTGGGGTGGTTGGTGGCGGTGGTCAGGGCCCGCACGACCTTGCCGGTCGTGCGGTCGAGGCGCAGGTTGATCTCGCTGATCAGCTGGCCGTAGCAGCCGGCCTCGACGAAGGGCCGGGGCACGCCGTGGGGGTCGGGCACCATCATGTTGAACCGGGTGTGCCAGTGCCCGGTGATGATGGCGTCGATGTCGGGCGAGACCTTCAGCGCCAGGTCGTAGGCGGGCCCGGAGGGGTTGGTCCCGCTGTTGAAGTCGCCGCCGGCCACCGCGCCGTCGTGCATGCTCAGCACGATCGCGTTGACCCCGCGGGCCTTCAGCTCGGCGGCGACGCGGTTGGCGGTGGCCAGCTCGTCGAGGGTGTCGAGGGCCGGCTGGTAGGAGGTGGGGAAGGTGTCGGAGCCGATGGCGGTGAGGTGGATGAAGCCGATCGGGAGCCTGCGGCCGCCGCCGGCGTCCACCCATTCGATGTTGTACGGCGGCAGCAGCGTCCGGCCGGTGTCCGACCAGACCCAGTTGGCGCAGTAGTAACGGAAGTCGGCGCCGTCGAACCGCTGTCCGCTGGAATCGATGAAGGCGTCGTCCCAGCCGATCTTCGGATACGGGATTCCCCGCACCATGTGTTCGGTCAGGAAGCCGGGTGAACGGTCGAGTTCGTGATTGCCGGCGGTCGCGAAGTCCAGGCCCATGCGGTTGAGCGCCTCGATGGTGGGTTCGTCCGCGAAGGCCGCGGCGTCGAATTCCCAGCCGGCGAACAGATCTCCGGGTGCGAGAAAGAAGGAGTTCGCGCGCCCGGCCCTGAGCCGTTCGAGATGGGCGGCCATATAGGCCACCCCGCCCACGGTGTACTTCGTGCCCCCGGCACCGGTGATCACGGCATTGCCGCCCGGCGCGGCCTGCAGATAGCCGTGCAGATCGGTGATGTTGAGCAGCTGCACGTCGACGTACTCGTTCGCCGTGGCGGCGTCCCGGGCGTCGCTCGACGCGTAGCCGGGGGTGCCGACGGCGACCGTGGTGGCGGCCGCTCCGGCCGCGGTGAGAAACGTTCTTCGTCCGATTTCCCGCACCATGAGCCGCACTCCTGACCGTACGAGGCACAGAGCCATCCAGCAGAGGGGGAGAACCCGTTCAGTGAAGCCCCGTCACGGGAGCCTGAGGGCCACCGCGAGACGACTGGTACATGAACACATGACGGCCGATTCATGGCCTGCTTCCGGAAGTTAGCAAAGGGAGAAGCGGCCGAGAACCCACCTGTCCGGAGCCGCAGAATTCCGCCTCGACGAGCGCCCGGTGGTCGATGTCCCCGTGGGCATTGGCCGTGAAGGCGGCGATGTGGTCGCCGTCCCCGGTGGCCGTCACGCTGGTGACCGCGCCCTGGATGCCGCCGTCGTGCCCCCACACCGTCGTGCCGCAGGACAGCCGCCACTCGATCAGCCCGAGGCCGTACGCCATCGAGCCGGTGCGGTCGACGGGGACGGTGGTGCGCATCTCGGCGAGCTGGCGGGCGGGCAGCAGCCGGCCGCGCAGCAGCGCGCGGTAGAAGCGGTTGAGGTCACCGACCGAGGAGATCATCTCCCCCGAGGCGCCGGCCTGGGAGGGGTTCAGCTCGGTGACGTCGTGGCGCCGGGCGCCGGCTCCGGCGGAGTAGTCGGTGTAGCCCCGGCCGGCGGGGCGCGGCATCCGGTGGTCCGTGCCGGGCAGGCGGGTGGCGCGCAGGCCGAGCGGCTCGATGATCCGGCGCTCGATCTCCCGGGCGTAGGGGCGGCCGGTGACCTTCTCGATCAGCAGGCCGGCGATGACGTAGTTGGTGTTGGAGTAGCTCCAGCCGGTGCCGGGCGGGAAGAGCGGGGCGTGGGCCATCGCGGCGCCGATCAGCCGCCGCGGGGGGTAGGTGGCGAAGCGGTGGGCGAGGAACTCCTCGGTGAAGAACCGCCGGGCGAGCCGGGGGTCCTCGGTGTAATTGTAGATGCCGCTGGTGTGGTTGAGGATCTGGCGCACGGTGATGCGGGACCCGTCGTGGCCGTGGCCGCGGACCAGGCCGGGCAGCCGGCTCTCCAGGGTGTCGTCGAGGTCGAGCCGGCCCTCGGCCTGCAGTTGCAGCACGACCGTCGCCACGAACGTCTTGGTGAGGCTGCCGATCCGAATGTGCTCGGCCGGGCGGCGGGGGCGGCCGGTGCGGATGTCGGTCACTCCCGCGGCGGCGTGCCAGACGTGGTCGCCGGGGTGGCTGCGGGTGTCGCCGGTACGGGAGCCGGCATGGGAGCCGCTACGGGGTTCGGTGCGGGGTTCGGTGCGGCCGTCGTCCGGGCCGCCGGCGACCCGGACCTCCGCCAGGACCCCCGGCACCCCCGAGCGCACCATGGTCTCCATGGCGGCCCGCGCCGCGGAGTGGTCCGGGGCCCGGTCGGGCGCGGGGGCTCTGGCCGCCGGGCCGGTGAACGCGGCGCCCGCCAGCATGGCCGTGGCCGTCGCCCCGAGCAGCGGGGCGCGCAGGGTGCGCCGGGCGACGAGCCGTGAGGTGGGCCGGGCGAGCATGGGCATGGGTCCCCCTGGGTGCGGTGGTGCGACGTCCGGGTCCGGTCCGGCGTCCCACGGCGACGCCGCGGCGAGGACACTCCCCGGGACCGGGCCGCTTCCATCGGTACCGGGTGATGATGGGACTCATGTGGTGAAACAGCGATGATTCAGCCGTTCGTGGCGAGAGCCCCACCGCGGGGGGCGCGGCAGAGGTCCGGCCACCACGCGGGGTCGCCGCCCTCGATCCGCCGCAGCAGCACCCCTTCGCGCAGCGCCCAGGGGCAGACCGTCACCTCGTCGACGCCCATCGACCGCATCAGCGTGTGCGCCACCACCGCCCCGGCGAGCGACTGCCGGGCGCGGGCCGCCGAGATCCCCGGCAGCGCGGCCCGCTGGCTCGCCGTCAGCCCGGCCAGCCGCCGTACGGCCGCCCGCAGGTCCGAGCGGGCGAGCCGGCGGGCGACGAAGGGGCCGCGCCGGGCCGGCGCGGCCCCGCACAACCGGGCGAGCTGCTGGAAGGTGCGGGAGGTGCCGACCGCCGCCCCCGTGCCCTCCCAGCGCAGCCGCGCCGCGACCTCCTGAAGTTCGCCGCGGACGTGCCGGCGCAGCGCTCGTACGCCGCCGCGCTCGGGCGGGTCCTGGGCGGCGAAGTGCTCGCGCGTCAGCCGGCCCGCGCCCAGCGGCAGACACGCCCGGAAGTCGGGGTGGCTGCCGCGCCCGAACGCGACCTCCAGGGAGCCGCCGCCGATGTCGAACAGGGTCATGGAGCCGATGCGCCAGCCCATCCAGCGGCGGGCGGCCAGGAAGGTGAGCTCCGCCTCCGTCTCGCCGGGCAGGACGGCGAGCTCCGCCCCGGCGCCCTCGCGCACCGCTTCGAGGACCGCGCACCGGTTGGGGGCGTCGCGCACCACGGCCGTGGCGTAGCCGAGCAGTTCGTCGACGCCCCACCGGCGGGCGGTGGCCCGGGCCGCGGAGACGGCCTCGACCAGGCGGGAGACCGACACCTCGTCGAGCCGGCCCGTGGCGTCGAGGGTCTCGGCGAGCCGCAGCCGCACCCGGTGCCGGTGGACGGGGAGCGGGGCGCCGCCGACCGCGTCGCAGACCTGCAGATGCACGGTGTTCGAGCCCACGTCCAGCACACCCAGCCGCATAGGCCACCCCCTACCCTGGCCCGCGGCGGAAATGCTCTCGGCGCGGCGCGCTCCGGGGGCGGCGGGCGGGCGCGGGGCCGGCCCGGTCGGACGCCGGCGTACGGCGACGCCGGGCGGCGGACGGTGGTGTACGACGGCGGACGGTGGCGTATGACAGTGAACGGGCGTGCGTGAAAGGCGCGTGAGGGGGTACGAACGCGCCCCGGCGGCGCCCCTTTCGGCCGACCTGGATCGGCCGACTCCGCTCCCCGCCCGCCACGCGCGACGTGCGGCCCCGGCACACGGGCGGCGGGAACTCGGCCGTACGGCATGTCGGAGCCGTCGGTTCCGGCCGGGTCCGGGAACATGCTCATGGCAGGAAGCGGTCGCCGCATGTGCGTTCATGCTCCGAGCGAGCAAGACTCGCGTCCGTTATCTGCACCCTCGACCAAGGAGTGTTCGGAATGCGGACCATCGGCCGTGGAACCGTACTGGGTGTCGCACTGGGGCTGACCTGCCTCGCGGGTGGTGCGGGCCTCGCGCAAGCGGCGGACGCGCCGGAGCCCCGCAGGTACGCCGCCCCCAACGCGATGGTGCTGACCGTGGGGCAGGGGGAGGACCCGCAGACCGCTCCTGTGCGCCGCGCCGTGCTGCTGAGCTGCGCGCCCACGCCGCACGGCGACCACCCCGACCCCGCGGCGGCCTGCGCGGAACTGCGCGCCACCAACGGCGACTTCGCCCCGCTGACGGCGGTGGCACCGGACCGGGCGTGCACGCTCGACTGGAACCCCGTCACGGTCACCGCCGAGGGCGTCTGGGAGGGCCGGCGCGTCTCCTACGCCCACACCTTCCCGAACAGCTGCGCGAAGGACGCCACGGAGAGCAGCGTCTTCGCCTTCTGACGCCCCGTCGGGCACCCCGCGGGTCCGGCCCCTCCCCCTCCCCGCCGGAAACCGCTGGGCGTGACGAGGCGTACGGAGCCCTGCGGGGCTCGCCGGGCCCACCCGCTGTCCCGGGTGGGGCCCGGGCGTGTCACGACTCCGTCCCGGGAGGAACCGAAGCGGTGCGCGCCCGTGTGTCCCCCGGCACGCGGGCGCCTCGGTGGGGAGGCTCCCGGAGCAGTCCCCGGGGGGAACGATGGACGGCACGAGCGGGAGCGCGGCACGGCGGCTCGCCCGGAGGACGGCCGCCGCGGTGGTCGCGCTGACGGCGGTGGCGACGGTCGCGGGAGGCGCGGTCGCGCCCGGCGCGGCGGCGAAGGCCGGGCCGGCGGGGCCGCCCGCCGGGTTCGGCGGCGCCTGCGTGTTCGTCAAGCCGGACGGCGCCCAGCGGCTGGGCCACGTGGGCTGGGGGTTCAAGGTCACCGGCACCGACCGCTGGGTGTACGGGGCGGTGGAGAACCCGAGCAACCGCCTGTACACCCCGCCGGGCGGCGACATCGGCGCCTGGCACGCGCGGGGCGACTTCCGGCGGATGCTGCGCGACATGGCGCGGGGCACGTACTACCCGGGGGGCCGGCCGGAGCAGTCCTACACGCGCTATCGCTGCACGGGCACGCCGACCGCCGATGTGCGCGGCGCGCGGGCGATGATCCCCGTCGTGGAGCGCCGGGGCTTCCTGGTGGGCCGCGACCCCCGCACGGGCGGGTTCGGCTCCCGGGACTGCCTCGACGCGGTCCACGACGTGCTCAGGGCCTACCGCACCCGCGGCCTGCCGGGGGCGCACCCGGCGATGATCCCCAACGTCTGGGTGGCGAGCCTGACCGGTTGGACGGACCGCCGCCTGCGTCCGTGACCACGGCGCCCATCGGCCATCCGGTGGGCGCCGTTCGCCGCCTACGCCTTGCCGGACGCTCCTTCCGGAGGGCCGGTCATGAGCCGGAGCCGGACCTCGAACTCGTGCTCGCCGGAGATCGTGCCCTGCATCTCGGAGGCGAGGACCCGCGACAGGGCCTCCCGCACCTGGCGCACCGGCTGGTACTCGCCGAAGAGATGGGCCACCACCGGCGCGGACAGCGTCACGGGGCCCGCCGGCGCACCGTGCCGGCGGGCGTCCAGGGTCATGCACCACACCGAGGGGTTGGCCGTCCCCGGGCGGGACGCCTCCCGCATCTCGCCGAGTCCCGGGCCCTCGGCCGGGAACGCCGCCTCCAGGGCGCCGAAGACCGCCTCCGCGTCCTGCCGGGTACAGCCGGTGAGATGGACATCGACGTGAGCCGCGCTCTCCTGGGTGTTCATGGCCCGGTGCTCCTCTGCCGTCGCGGACGAGCCGTTCGCCGCGTGCCGTTCGCCGCGTCCCGTTCGGGCGGGCCGCCGCCGGCCGCGCCGCTGCCCGGTGCGCCGGCTCCCGCTCCGCCCGATGGTGCTGCTCCCTACCGACGGTAGGAGAGTGCGGGCCGCGCAGCGCGGCGGGGCGGGCCAAACGTGGCGGGCGGGGCCGGTCAGTCCTGGAAGACCAGGGTCCGCTGGGGCCGCGCCGGGACGGACGAGCCGGAGAAGTTCCGCTCGACCGCCTGCTTCTCCGCCGCGTCCGGATAGGGGTTCGTGCAGGACACCCCGGCGGAGGAGCCGGACATCAGGCTCGAACAGGGGCCCGGCTTCCTGTCGGGCAGGCCCAGGATGTGGCCCAGTTCGTGAGCGGCGATCCGGACCGTGTCGTACCCCTGGTTCACCGCCTGCCGGCCCATGTAGACCGTGCCGTTGCCCAGGCTCGTCGTCACCGCGCGGGGCCAGCCGTTGTCGGCGACGATCCGGATGTTGGCGCGCTGCCCCGCGGGGGCCGGGACCAGTTCGACGTTGGCCACGCTGTCGTTCCAGATCGTCACCCCCTGGCGCACCGCGCCGGCGAACTCGGCGGCGCCCTGGGCGTTGTAGGTGAGGACGCGCGCGGCGACCGCCCGGTCCTCGGCGGGCGGGGGCGCCGCGGCGGCGAGGGCCGGGCCGCTCACCAGGCCGCATGCCGACAGACCCACGACGACCACCGCGCGTACGACGTTGCCGAACATCACGATCGGCCTCCTGGCAAGAGAGAAGTGGGGGGATGGACATGGACATGACATCCACGCCCGCCCTTCACTGTCGATGCGCCGCCCGACCGCGTCAACCGTTCGAACGCGCTGTCCCGCGAATGCTCGGGCGTACGGGCGCCTCACCGTACGGGCGATCCGGCCGGCGCGGCGGCGACGCGCCGGCCCGTCGACTCACTGGTCGGGCGGCGACTCGTCCCGGAACACCTTGGTGACGATCTCACCGTCGCGCGTCAGATAGCCGTGCAGCATGCCCTCGCTGCTGTGCGGCGCGTCGAACACGCCGTCGCGGTCGAGGGCGATGACCCCGCCGAGGCCGCCGAGTGCCGCCAGCCGCCGGACCACCACCTCGTACGCCGCCGAGGCCACGTCGAGGCCCCGGAACTCCATCAGATGGGAGACGGTCACCGCCGCCGCGCCGCGGATGAAGACCTCGCCCTGGCCGGTGGCGCTCACCGCGGCGGTGTCGTTCCTGGCGTAGGTGCCGGCCCCGATGACGGGCGAGTCGCCGACCCGGCCCACCATCTTGTTGGTCAGGCCCCCGGTGGACGTGGCGGCCGCGAGGTCGCGCGCCCGGTCGACGGCCACGGCGCCCACCGTCCCCATCGCCTGCTCGTCCCGGCCCGCGGACCGGCCGCCCCGCCCCGCGGCCTTGCCCCCGACGGCCGCGGCCTTCCCCTCGCCGCCCGCCGCGGACCCGCCGCCCCGGGCGCCGGGCTTCTTCGCCTCCAGCAGGGCGTCCCAGCGCTTCTGGGTCCAGTAGTAGTCCTGCGTGACGGTGGGCAGGCCGTTGCGGGCGGCGAAGTCGTCCGCCCCCTCCCCCGCGAGCAGCACATGCCGGGTGCGCTCCATCACCAGCCGGGCCGCCGAGACGGGGTTGCGGACGTTCCTCACCCCCGCGACCGCCCCGGCCGCCAGGTCCGACCCCCGCATCACGGACGCGTCCAGCTCGTGCCCCGCGTCCTCCGTGAACACCGCGCCCCGGCCGGCGTTGAACATCTCGTCGTCCTCCAGCACCCGGACCGCCGCCTCGACGGCGGCCACGCTCCCGCCGCCGCGCCGCAGCACGTCCCCGCCGGCGCGCAGGGCCGCGGCCAGCCCCTCGCGGTAGGCGCGCTCCGTCCTCGGGTCGGTCTCGCCCCGGACGAGCGCGGTGCCGGCGCCGCCGTGGACGGCCAGGACCACGTTCCGGGCGTCGGGGCCCGGGGGCCCGCCGGGCCCCGAGCGCCGACCCGGCCCCGGTCACGGTTCCGGACC
>NZ_JBPQTV010000155.1:0-15013 GCF_051386515.1 Streptomyces sp. URMC 123
GGTCCACCAGGGCCGCGGCCGACGGCTCGCCGCCCTCCTCGCCGGGGCCGGGCGGTGCGCAGTCGAGCGGTCCCGGGGCGGGCGGTGGGCCCGGCCCCGGCGAGGAGGGCGGCGAGCCGTCGGCCGCGGCCCTGGTGGACCTGACGGTGCGCCGGGCGGCCGTACTGCGGGCCTTCGCGGTCGCCGGCGAGCGGCTGCCCGCCGGTGTACGGCTGTCGCTGACGCTGGTGACCCGGCCGAGCGGGGCGCTGCCCGCGCCGGAGCGCGCCGAGGTGCCGGCCGACGCGGCCGTCTGGGGCATCACCCGCTCCCTCGCCAATGAGCACCCCCGGCTGACGGTGCGGCGCCTGTCGCTGGAGCGCTCGGCCGACCCGCTGGAGGACGGCCGCCGGGTGGCGCGCGAGTTGCTCGAACCGACCGAGGAGGACGAGGTCGCGCTCACCGCCGGCGGGCGCTTCGTGCACCGGGTGCTCGACGCGACCGAGGCCCCGCAGGGAACCGTGGACGGCCGGGAGGTGCCGGCCTGTGCCCTGGAGGTGCGCGACCCGGGGTTCTCGTACCGGCTGGCGTGGGTGGAGCAGGAGCCACCGGCGGAGCCGGGCCCCGGCGAGGTGGTGATCGCCGTACGGGCCGCCGCGCTGAACTACCGGGACATCATGCAGGCGATCGGGGTGCTGCCCCCGCTGGAGGAGGAGCTGCGGGCGCGGCGCGCGCCGAGGCCGGGGATGGAGTGCGCGGGCACGGTGACGGCGGTCGGCCCCGGGGTGGCGGACGTGGCGGTGGGCGACCGCGTCTTCGCCCTGGCGCCGGACGCCTTCGCCTCCCATGTGGTCACCTCCGAGCACGCGGTGGGCCGGATGCCCGCCAGGATGACGTTCGCCGAGGCCGCCACCGTGCCGGTGGTCTTCCTGACCGTGCACTACGCCCTCGGCCATCTGGCCCGGCTCGCGCGCGGCGAGACGGTCCTGGTGCACGGGGGCGCGGGCGGGGTGGGGCTCGCCGCGCTGCAGTACGCCCGCCGCCGGGGCGCACGCGTCGTCGCGACCGCCGGCAATCCGGTCAAGCGCACCCTGCTGCGGACCCTGGGCGCCGACCACGTACTGGACTCCCGGGACCTGTCCTTCGCCGAGCGGGTGCGGGAGATCACCGGCGGGCAGGGGGTCGACGTGGTCCTGAACTCCCTGGCCGGCGAGGCGATCCAACGCGGCCTGGAGGCGCTGCGGCCCGGCGGGCGGTTCGTCGAGCTCGGCAAGCGGGACATCCTGGAGGACCAGCCGCTGCGGCTGCGGGCGTTCGACCGGAACATCGCCTTCTTCGGGGTCAACCTGATCCGGTTGCTGGGTGACCCGGAGCTGGCCGCCGCGCAGTTCGCCGAGGTCACCGCGCTGGTCAGGAGCGGGCGCTACCGGCCGCTGCCGCACAGCGTCCACCCCGCGGCCCGCGCCGCGGAGGCGTACCGGCTCGTGCAGCACTCCCGGCACGTGGGCAAGGCGGTCATCGCCTTCGATCCGCTGGACGAGCCGCTGATGGTCGAGCGCGCCCGGCGGCGGCCGCGGTTCGACCCGGGGGGCACCTATCTCGTCACGGGGGGCCTCGGCGGCTTCGGGGCGGCGACGGCGCGCTGGCTGGCCGACCGCGGGGCGCGCCATCTCGCCCTGGTCGGCCGCCGAGGGCCCGACTCGCCGGAGGCCCCGGCGCTGCTGGCGGAGCTGGCGGCCCGCGGCGTGACCGCCCGGGCGCACGCGGCGGACGTCCGCGACGCCGACGCCCTGCGCGGCATCGTGGCCGAGGCGGAGGCCGCGGGCCGTCCGCTGCGGGGTGTGGTCCACTCCGCGATGCGGATCGAGGACGCCTTTCTGACGAAGCTCACCGACGAGGGCTTCCGCGCCTCCCTGGACCCGAAGATGGGCGGGGGCGCGGTGCTGGACGCGGTGACCGGGGACCGGCCCCTGGATCTGTTCCTGGTGTACTCCTCGATCACGGCCGCGATCGGGCATGTCTCCCAGTCGGGCTACGGGGCCGGGAACCTCTATCTGGAGGCGCTGGCCCGTCGCCGCCGGCAGCGGGGGCGCGCCGCGCTGGCGATCGCCTGGGGGGCGATCGGCGAGACCGGCTATGTGGCCCGCAACAACATGACGGGCCTCATGTCCCAGGCGGGGATCGAACCGGTCCTGCCGTTCGAGGCGTTCGAGGCCGTCGAGGAGTTCCTCGCCGGCGACCTCGACGCGGCGGGTGCGGGCCGCTATCACTGGGCCCGGCTGCACGGCCTCCTCTGGGCGGTGGGGGTACCGCCGTATCTCGCGTCCCTGGTGCCGCCGACGAGTTCGGAGCACGCCCCGAGCCGGGACGAGGTCCTCCGCCGGCTCGCGGGGATGACGCCGGAGGAGGCGCGGGAGTTCATCGCCGCGTCGCTGGCCGCGGTGCTCGCCGGTGTCGCCCAGCTCCCGGTCGAACAGATCGACCACCACCGCCGCATCGACGCCTACGGTGTCGACTCCCTGATGGTCACGGAGGTGCTGGCCTCCCTCAACCAGCAGTTCGAGGTCGACATCCCGCCGATGGAGCTGCTGCGCAGTGACGGCACCATCGCCGACATCGCGCGGATCATCCATGTGCGGCTGGGTCTGGGGGGCGGTGATACGGGGTCGGGGGCCGGCCCGGATACGGGTGCGGGTGCCGGTGCTGGTGCCGGTGCGGGCCCGGATACGGGTGCGAGCGCCGGCCCGGGCGGTGCGGGCGCGGTGCCCTCCGCGCTGCCGACCGGTGCTGGTGAGTCATGATCTCCGCAAAGGTCTCACCCGTGGCCGGCCGGCGCGGCGGCCGCCGCGATATCGGTGGCGGCGATCCAGCCGAAGGTCATCGCCGGGCCGATGGTGGCGCCGGGCCCCGGGTACGTGGCGCCCATGACGGAGGCGGAGACATTGCCCGAGGCGTACAGCCCGTCGATCGCCGTTCCGTCCTCGCGCAGCACCCGGGCGCGGTCGTCGGTGACCAGGCCGCCCTTGGTGCCGAGGTCGCCGGGGTGGACGGCGGTGGCGTAGAACGGCGGCTTCTCCAGGGGCGCGAGGTTGGGGTTGGGCAGCGTGGGGTCGCCGTAGTAGCGGTCGTACACGCTCTCGCCGCGGTGGAAGTCCTCGTCGTGCGCGACACGGGCGCCCTCGTTGAAACGGTGGACGGTGGCGCGCAGCCGCTCGGCCGGGACGCCCAGGTCCGCCGCGAGCCGGTCCAGCGTGTCGGCCTTGCGCACGCAGCCGTCGGCGAGCCAGCGGGCGGGGACCGGCTGGCCCGGGAGGAGCCCGAGGAAGAGGTAGCGGGACCTGCTGCGGGCGTCCAGCACCATCCAGGACGGCACCGCGGCCGCCCCCGACCGGTGGTGGGCGTACATGGCGTCGACGAACGCGTGGTAGGGCGCGGCCTCGTTGGTGTAGCGCGCGCCCGAGCCGTCCACGACGACCATGCCGGGGATGCCGCGGTCGGCCACCAGCAGGTAGGGCCGGCCGCCGGGCAGCAGCGCCGAGGGGGCGCCCCAGACCTTGTCCATCACGTCGAAGGCGGCGCCGACGGCCGCGCCCCACGCCAGGGCGTCGCCGGTCTGCCCCTCGGGCGCGGAGGACCAGGCGGCGGAGGTGGGCGAGGGCAGGTGCTTCTCCCGCAGGGCCTGGTCGCGGGAGAAGCCGCCGGAGGCCAGGATCACGCCGCCGGTGGCCCGTACGGTGATCCGGCGCCCGCCGCGGACGGCCCGCACGCCGGTCACCCGGCCGCCCTCGCGTTCCTGGACCAGCCCGGTGACGGGCGTGGAAAGCCACAGGTCGCCGCCGAGCGCGTCGAGGGAGAAGCGCATCCGGGCCACCAGCGCCTCGCCGAGGGACACCTGGCGGCGGCCGGCGAGGAGGGCGCCGAGCGCGCGGGCGCCGACCCGGACGGCGGCCCTGCGCCCCGCCCAGGTGCGGCCGGCCATGTTGAGGTCGTGGAAGTCGCGGGAGGTGACGGCGAGACCGTGGAGGGGCAGCGGGGACCGGCGCAGGGTGCGGCGCGCGTCGGGGGCGAGCCGGTTGAGGTCGGCGATCCGCGCCTCGATGGAGCGGCCGTGCGCGGAGCCGCCCGGCAGCTCGGGGTAGTAGTCGGGGTAGCCGGGGCAGTGGACGAAGCGCACGGCGGTGCGCCGGTGCAGCTCCCGCACCATGCGGGGGCCGTGGGTGAGATAGGCGTCCTTGCGGGCGCCGGGGACGCGGTCGCCGACGGTGGCGTCCAGATAGGCGCGGGCCTTCTCGGGGGTGTCGGCGTGGCGGGCGGCGTCCAGGTGGAAGGTGGCGGGCATCCAGATGGTGCCGCCGGACAGGGCGGTGGTGCCGCCGTAGCGGTCGGTCTTCTCCAGGACGAGGGCGGAGAGGCCGCGCAGCCGGGCGGCGATGGCGGCGGTCAGCCCGGCGGCCCCGGAGCCCACCACGACGACGTCGTACGTCGGGTCCGACGCGGTGTCCATGCGATCCTCCCGGGGGTGAGGCGGCCGAGGGCGAGGAGAACTGACGGATCGTCAGTTCGCGTCGTCCTCGACCATACCCCCGGCCGGCCCGGGCCACGCCTGACGCCTACGCCTCCGCCTGGGCGTCGAGGAGGCGGTCGGGCGCCGCCTGCCGCCAGGAGTCCTCGACGATGTCGCGCAGCTCCTGGAGGTCCTCCAGGGCGGCGAGCCGCACCCGCACCCACGCGGAGCTCGCCTCGTGCGGCGGCACCCAGAACTTCTCCGGCTCCGCCGCGATCAGTTCGGTCCGCTCGTGCCGGGGGCAGCGCACGGCGATGGAGGTCTCGTCGTCGGGAACGGTGAGGAACATCTTCCCGGCGACGCGGAACGTGGGCATGCTCCACGCCTCCTTCTCCACCGTCTCCGGCAGGGACAGCGCGATCCGGCGGACGTCATCGGCATTGATCATGGTCATCACCCTAGGCACGCAGGAGCGCCGGCTCACGGAGTGCGTCCCGCACCCGGTCGCGGAGCAGCTCGTACTCCTCCCGCAGCCGCCCGAGCACCGGGGGCGTCCAGTGCGAGCGGTACTCGGGTGTGCACGTGTCGGCGGACCAGCCGCGCCGTACGGCGGTCTCGATGTCGGTGAGCAGGAGCGGTGTCGTCGTCATGATCGGCAGTCTGGCAGTGGGCACTGACAATCGCGCTCACCGCGAGCCCGGCGGCCCGCCCGGGGCGCGGGCGCCGCTCGGCGCGGAGGGGCGCCGCCGGGCACGCGCGGGCGCCGTGCCGAAGACATGGTCCCAGTACGGGCAACTGACCCCGAATCCGCGACGGTCGTCCTGGAAGTGGTGTTGCAGGTGCCTGCGCCGCAGTGCTCTGCCGAGGGCCGTGGCGGGGCGGTGGTGGTGCAGACGGAAGTGGACCATGTCGTAGGCGAGGTAGCCGAGGACGTATCCGGCCATGGCGGCCCGGCCGCGGCCCGGGCCCAGCAGATGGGTGAGGAGAAGGCCGGCCGCCGCTGCCCCGGGCAGGCTCACCAGCGGCGGCATGACCAGTCGGCGCGGGTCGTCGGGATGGTCGTGGTGGACGCCGTGCACCATCCAGTGCAGACGACGGCCCCTGCGGCCCCGCGGCACCCAGTGGAAGACCGCGCGATGGACCCAGTACTCGGTCAGCGTCCACAGCCCGTATCCGAGCAGCGCCCAGCCGGCCGTCGGGAGGGGGCCGGTCAGCCGTGCGGCGAGCACCGTGAGGCAGACGGCCAGGGGCAGGTACAGCACCGGGGGCAGCGCGGGGTGGACGCGGGAGAAGCGGTCCAGGAACGGCGAGGCGAACATCGGCGGGGAGGCGCGCAGCGCCTCACCTCGCGAAGTGCGGGAGGCTGGTGCCACGGCGTCCTCCTGGCGTGCGTCACAGCGCCCCCGCGTAGAGGGCGTACCTCTTGGTGATCCGGCCGCCGAGCCGCTCGATGGAGTGGTTGGCGGGGCGGTTGTCCGCGAGAATCCAGGAGACCTCCGCCGTCCGGAAGCCGAGTCGCCGGGCGGTACGGGACATCTCCACATGGAGCAGGACCTCGAGCCCGCGGTGGCGGTACTCCGCCAGCACCCCGGCGGCGAGGACCCGGATGCGGTCCACGTGCCGGGCGGCGCGCAGGTACCGGACGAGGCCGAGAGGCAGGCCGAACGCGTGCAGGCGCCCGCGTGCCGCCCGCAGCGCCGGTGCGACGTCCGGCACCGCGAGGCTGAAGGCCACCGGCGCGCCGTCGACCTCGGCGATGAGGGCGAGACCGGGGCGCAGCAGGCGCCGCAGCTGCCGGGCCATGGCCGTGAACTCGCGCTCGGACAGTGGGGAGAACCCCCAGTTGTCCGCCCACGCGACGTTGTAGAGCCGCCGGATCGCCGCCGCCTCGGCGGCGAAGTCGTCGGGGTCGAGGGGGCGGACGCGCAGTCCGGCGACGCGGCCGGCGTAGCGCGCCAGGCGCCGGGCCCGCGGGTCCTGGTGCACCGTGCTGGGGATCTCCCAGGCCAGGAGCTCCATGGCCGGGGCGAGCCCGCCGTGCTCCAACAGCCGTGCGTAGTACGGCGGGTGGTACGGCATCAGGACGGCCGGCGGCTCGTCGAAGCCGTCGACGAGGAGGCCGCACTCGTCGTGGGTGGTGAGGTTGACGGGGCCCAGGAGGCGTTCGTGGCCGCGGTGGCGCAGCCAGGCCGCGGCGGCGGCCAGGAGGGCTCGGGCGGCGGCGGGGTCGTCGGCGCAGTCGAAGAGGCCGAAGAAGCCCTGCCGGGTTCCGTGGAAGGCGTTGAAGGCCGGGTTGTCGATGGCGGCGACGCGCCCGACGACCCGCCCGTCGGCGCGGGCGAGGAACAGCTCGATGTCGCCATGGTCGAAGAAGGGGTTGGCCCGCCGGCTCAACAGGCGTCGCTGCTCGGCACGGAGGGGCGGGACCCAGTGGGGCAGCTCGCCGTGGAGGCGGTACGGAAGCCGGAGGAAGGCGGCACGATCGGCGCGGGTGCGGACCGCGTGGACCCGGAGGCGGGCCCCGGCCCGGCCGGGTGCCCTCGGAGGCGGACCGCCGTCGTGCCGCTCCCGTCGCGGTGCTTCGCCGGCACGTGCCACAGGCGCACCCCCCTCGCCGGCCGGTGGCCGGTGTCGACGCCGATCGATGGTGACCGCCGTCCACCGTCCACCGAACATCTTATCGCTGTGTGTATTGATATGTAAGCGCTGGGTAGTTAATGCCAGGCTCTGTGGACGTGCCCGCCGTCCGAGACGCGGAGGGAGGGGGAATTCCTTGACTCCCAGCAGTGACACGCCTGTTGACGAGCCCGAGGGCACCCTCGTGCGGTATCCCACGGTGGTGGACGCGGTGCGGGCCCACGCGGACGCGGCGGTTCCGGCCACCGTCGGTGCCGCCGGGGACGCCGAGTTGCCGTACGCGGAGTTCTGGGCCAGGGCATCGGGGTGTGCCGCCCGGCTGCGGGAGGAGGGCGTGCGGCCGGGAGACCCCGTGGCCGTCGAGATGGAGACCGCGACCGCCACCCTGTGCGCAGCCGTGGGCGTGCTGGCGTCCGGAGCCGTCCTGGTGCCGCTGGCCGCGGCGGGGCGCCCGCGCCCCGGCTCCGTGGAGAGCCGTCGCACCGTGGACGCGATCCGGGCCGTCGGGGCCCGCCACTGTCTGGCCGGGCGGGGCGCCGACTCAACGGCCAGGGCGTTGGCGGAGGCCGGCCTGACCACAGTGGTGCTACCGACGGCCCGCATGGTGGACGGGGCATCCGCGGCGCGGTTGCCGCCCTGCGACCCGGACGCCCCCGCGCTGGTCCAGTTCAGCTCGGGCAGCCTCGCCGCCCCCAAGGGCATCGTGCTCAGCCACCGCAACCTGGCCGTCAATCTGCACGGGCTCGTCCGGCGCATCGCCATGGTGGCCGCCCGATGCGTGATCTGGCTGCCGCTCTCCCACGACATGGGCCTGTTGGGCAGCTTCGCCGGTTCCCTGTACAGGGGGTCGGCGTTCCGGGCTCTGTCCCCGCGCGCGTTCATCCTCGATCCGCTGTCCTGGATCGAGGAACTCTCTGCGTTCCGTGCCACCCACACCAGCGCGCCCCCCTTCGGCTACGACATGGCCGTACGGCGGGCAGCGCGGCACCCGGCCCGGCTGGCGGGGCTCGATCTGTCGTCGCTGCTGGCCGCCGTGATCGGGGCCGAACGCATCCCCCCACGGCTGTGCGAGCGCTTCGAGGCCGCGTTCGCCGCGTACGGACTGCGCCGCCACACGGTCCTTCCCGCGTACGGCCTGGCGGAGAACGGTGTCGTGGTCGCGCTGCGCCGCCCGCTGGTGCCCTCGGCGGTGACGGAGGCCGACCCCGAGGAGCTCGAACGCGGACGTCTCACCGCGGCCAGGAGCGCCGGGCGGCACGGGCGCCCGGCACGGCCGCTCATCGGTCACGGCCCGCCGGTCGAGGGCACCGAGGTGCGGATCGTCGGCGCGGACGGCGAACGGCTGGGCCCGGGGCTCGTGGGAGAGATCCGCATCGGTGGCGAAGCGGCCTGCCGCCGGCTCGTCGGCGCGGACGGGGACCGCCGTCCGGCCCGCGGGCCGGACGGACTGGTGCCCACCGGGGATCTGGGGGCGCTGCTGGACGGCGAGTTGTACGTGGTGGGCCGGTGCAAGGAGGCACTGGTGCACGCGGGCCGCACCATCGCCCCCGCCGATGTGGAACAGACGGTGCTCGACGCGGCCCCGGGGCAGGTCACCGCCGCCGCGGCGGTCGGGGTGCCGCGGCGCGAGGCCGGGGACGATCTCGTGCTGTTCCTGGAGGTGCGGTACGGCGTCACCGAGGCGGAGCGGGCCCGGCTGACCGATGCCGTGCGGCTCGCCGTGCTGCGGGAGTTCCGGATGCCGGTGCACGAGATCCATCTGGGCGCCTACGGTGCCCTGCCCAGAACGACCAGCGGCAAGGTGCGGCGGTTGGCCCTGGCCGCCGAGCGGCAGGCGAAAGCGGGCAGGTGGGACAGGGGAGCGGAATCGTGACGCGAGCCGTACCGGAGGGCGCACCGCCCTCGCCCGAGGCCGTACCGCGGGCGGACGCCGTACGGGAGACGGAAGCGGACGCCGTACGGGAGACCGGGCAGGACGCCGTACCGGGCGCGGGGGCAGGGGCCGGGGCGGAGCCCGGTGGTGGGGGCGCCGTGCGACCGGAGGACGTCCGGAGGCACGTCAAGGCCCTCCTGGCGGAGAGGTTACGGGTGCCGCCGCGCGCCCTGGACGAGGAGGTGTCGCTGGAGCACCTCGGGCTGGACTCCCTGCTGCTCGCCGAGGCCGTGGCGGCTCTCGAGGGCCGCTTCGGGATCGGGCTCGACATGGAGCTGCTCGCCGAACACATGGCGCCCGCTCTGCCGCTGCGCGCCCTGCTGGACGAACTGTCCGGCATGGTGGGGGGCGCGGACGGCCCCACGGTGAGCACGCGGGACACGCGACGCGAAAGGCCGTCATGGACTTCTCCCCCGCGCTGAACAGCGTGCTGGACACCGTCGAACGGTGGCGGAAGGCCGACTGCTATCCCCTGTTCCCGGTCGTCACCGAGGCCGGGCCCACGCGAGCCCGGGTCCGCACGGCGGACGGTGGACAGTGGCCGGTCACCGTGTTCGCCTCGGCGGACTACCTCGGCCTGTCCGGGCTGCCGTGCGTCGGGCGGGGCGCGGCCGCGGCGGTGGAGCGCTTCGGCACGGGGGCCTACGGCGCGCAGTCGGTCGGCGGGTTCACCACGCTGCACGAGTCGTTGGAGGCGGTCGTGGCCGACTACTTCGGCCGCCCGGCCGCGCTCCTGTTCCCCACCGGCATGCAGGCCAACATCGGCGTGCTCGCCACGCTCGCGGGCCCCCGTGACACCGTGCTCGTGGACAGCCTCGACCACGGCTCGATCGTGATGGGCGCCCGGCTCTCCGGAGCGCGCGTGCTCACCTTCCGGCACAACGACCCCGGCCACCTGGCGGAGTTGTTGCGGGGGACGGGCGGGCCCGGCCGGCGCATCGTCGTGGTCGACGGGCTGTTCAGCGCCGACGGTGACCTGGCCGCCCTCCGGGAGATCACCGAGCTGACCACCGAGCACGGCGCCCTCGTGGTGGTGGACGAGGCGCACAGCGCCGGCGCGCTCGGCGAGCGCGGCCGGGGCGCGGCCGACCATCTGGGGGTTCTCGACCGGGTGGACGTCATCACCGGAACCTTCAGCAAGGCGCTCGTCTCCACCGGGGGGTTCGTCTGCGCCGACGAGCGCCTGGTGGACCTGCTGCGGCACAGCGCCGGCGCCTATCTGATGACCCTCGGCCCGCCGCCCGCCGCGGTCGGTGCCACGCTCGCGGCCTTCGCCGTGCTCCGCGAGGAGGGGGACGAGCGGCGCGCGCGGCTGGCGAGGACCGCCCGGTCGCTGCGGGAGCGGCTCACGGCCGCCGGGGTCGGCATCGCCGCGTCCACCGCGCACGTGGTGACGGTGCCGATCGGCCCGGTGGACCGCACCGCGCGGATCGCCCGGCGGCTGATCGCCCACGGCCTGATGGTCGCTCCGCTGTTCCCGCCCGCGGTGCCGATCGGGGGCGCGCGGCTGCGCCTGGGGGTGACCGCGGCCCACACGCCGGAGGACGTGGACCTGGCCGTGCGGCTCATCGCCGACGCCCTGGCCGAAGAGCCCGCATGACCCCGGGGAACGCCGCGCGGGCCTCGGGGACCGCCGTCCGGGCCCCGCGGGCCGTCGCGCGGGCCGCCTGGGCCGTCGTCCTCGTCGCCTGCCTGGCCGGCGCCCTCGCCGCGCTCGGGGCGAGGGGTCTCACCGACCGCCTGACCCAGGGGGGCTGGACGCCGCCCCGGGCCGAGTCCGTCCGTGCCGACGCGCTGCTGGCCGAGCACTTCCGGGCGGGCTCCCCCGATCTGGTCCTGCTGGCGACCGGCACGGGCTCGGTGGACGCCCCGGACGCCGTACGAGCGGGCCGTGCGGTCGTGTCCCGGCTGGCATCGGACCCGCGCACCGCCTGGGTACGGGGTTACTGGCCCGCCGACGGCCACCGGGGAGCGGTACTGCCGGAACTGCGCGGCGCCGATGGGCGCCGGGCCGCGGTGCTGGTGCGGTTCCGCGGTGACGAGCAGGCCGTACGGGCGGCCGCCCGGGACGCCGTCGACCGCTTCACCGGGCGCACCGGCCCGCTGCGCCTGTCCGCGTCCGGGGAGAGCGCCGTGCGCGCCGAGACCGAACGCCTGGGCACGAGCGGGCTGCGGCTGGCGGAACTGGTCGCCGTCCCCCTCGTCCTGGTGCTGCTGCTGTGGGCCTTCGGCAGTCTCACGGCGGCCCTGCTGCCCGTGGTCGTCGGCGTGCTGGCCGTGACGGGCACGATGGCGTTCCTGCGGCTGCTCACCGAGGTTGCCACCGTCTCGGTCTTCGCGCTGAACATCACCACCGCGCTGGGGTTCGGGCTCGCCGTGGACTTCGGCCTGCTGATGGTCAGCCGCTTCCGCGAGGAACTGGGCGGCGGTGCCGCGACCGTCGACGCGGTGCGCCGCGCCTGGCGGACCGCCGGCGCCGCGGTGGCCTGTTCGACGGCCGTCGTGGCCGGTTCCCTGGGGGCGCTGCTGGTCTTTCCGCTGCCGCTGCTGCGTTCGATCGCCTACGGCGGAGTGGCCGTCGTGGTGTCCTCGGCCGTCGGGGCGCTGCTCGTCCTGCCCGCCCTGCTGTTCCTGCTGGGCGGCAGGGTGAACCGCTACGACGTGTTCGCCCGGCTGCGCCGCCCGCCCGCCCAGGTCACGGCGGGGGCGTGGTACCGGCTCGCCCAGTGGGTCACCCGGCACCCGCTGAGGGTGGCCGCGGGCACCCTCGCCCTGCTGCTGGCGATGGCGTTTCCGCTGACCCAGGCGCGGTTCGGCATGTACGACGACCGGGTGCTGCCGCGCTCCTCCCCCGTGGCCCGAGCCTCGCAGGAGCTGCGGTCCCAGTTCACCAGCGAGGCGGCCGACGCGGCCACCGTGGTCCTGCCGGCGTTCGACGCCGGCCGCTCGGGGGCGGCCCTGGACTCCTACGCCCGCCGGCTCTCCCTGGTTCCGGACGTCCGCCGGGTGAGCACCGCCACCGGCCACTACGCGCACGGCCGGCGCCTGTCCGCGCCCACGGGGGCGGGCCGGGACGCGGGCGCGACGGACCGGGGCGCCGGTGCGCCGGGCCGGGACGCGGGCACGGCGGGCCGGGAGATCGGCGCCGCGGGCCGCTTCACCGGCCCCGCCGGCACCTGGCTGTCCGTGGCCATCGCGCTCGACGCGCCCCTGTCCCCGGAGGGCATCCGGCTGACGGAGCGGCTGCGGGCGGTCGCGGCCCCCGCCCCCGTACTGATCGGCGGTCCGGCGGCCCGGCTCGCCGACACCCGGCGGGCCCTCGCCGACCGCCTCCCGCTCGCCGCCCTCCTCGTCGCGACGACCTCCTTCCTCCTCCTGCTCGGGTACACCCGCAGCGTCCTGGTCCCCCTCAAGGCCCTGCTGCTCAACGCGCTGGGGCTCGCCGCCACCTTCGGTTTCCTGGTGGCCGTCTTCCAGCAGGGGCACCTGTCGGCGCTGCTCGGTGACGTGACGGCCACCGGCATCACCGATGTGGTCGTGCCGAGCCTGATGCTCTGCGTGGCCTTCGGGCTGTCCATGGACTACGAGGTGTTCCTGCTGTCCCGCATCGTCGAGGAGCACCGTCGGGGGGCCGCGACCGCGGCCGCCGTGGCCCTCGGGCTCCAGCGGACCGGCCGGCTCTTCACCTCCGCCGCGCTGATCTTCGCCGCGGTGATGGTCTGCCTCGCCGCCTCCTCCTCCCTCATCCTCCTCAAGCTGATCGGCCTCGGGATGGCTCTGGCGGTGCTCCTGGACTGCACCGTCGTACGGGCCCTGCTGGTGCCGGCGGTGATGCGGCTGCTGGGGCGGGCCAACTGGTGGCTCCCGCGGCTCCGGTCCCGCCGGGCGCCCGGCGGGGAGGACACCAGGTGAGGGCCCGCGGTCGGCCTTGGCGGCGGCGGGCAAAGGGCCGGGACCAAGGCCGCGCCCGGGGCCGAATGTCCCGCCCGCACCTGGTCAGGCCGCGGCGAGGCCGCGGTTGCGGAGGGCCTCGCGCAGGGCCCGGGTCGCGTAGTGCGTGCGCGACTTGACCGTGCCGGGCGGCACGCCCAGGACCCGCGCCGTCTGGCGCACGCTGAGGCCCATGTAGTGGACGTGCACCAGCACTTCGCGGTGGAGGTACGGCAGGTCCCGGAGGGCTTCGACGATCACATGCGTCGTGAGGGCGCGGTCGACGCCGTCGGGGACGGGCAACTGCGCCACGTCGGGGCCGGCCGCCTCCGGGGGGCGCGACCGGCGGGCGCGGTGGCCGTCGACGACCAGATTGCGGACGACGGTGAACAGCCAGGGGCGTACGGTCTCGGCGGCGGGGTCGAGCTCGGCCCGGTGGTGCCAGGCGCGCAGGGCCACTTCCTGCAGGACGTCCTCGGCGCGATGGCGGTCCCCGCCCAGCAGGCGCGTGGCGTAGCCCAGGAGGACGGCGCCGTGCCGGGCGTAGAGGGCCCGGAGGAACGCGTCGTCCGGTTCCCGGGCGTCGTCGCCTCCCGACGTACCGCCGGCGGGCAGCGCTGAGTACCGCAAGGAGCTCACCCCTAGATCCACGAGAAACGCGCACACCCGCGGGTGTGCGAACAAACGCACGACGCCAGGGGCCATCCGTGCCCGGAGCGGGCGCCGCGGCGTACGAGCACCCCCGGCCGGGCGACGGCCGATGCGTGATCGGCCGCCCCTCTGTTCTACCGGTGTTCGAGTGCACCCCGTACATCCGTTACCGCCCGGTTCTCGCCCGAGTGTGCCCGCGGGGCCCTCCGAGAAGGGGCAGATGGGAGCGGTGACCCAGGGTAACCATCGGGGCCGGGCTGCCCGCTCACCGCCGCCCGCGGCCCGTTTCCCCTCCGGTGGCCTCCCCCGCGCACCCTCACACCCGGACGACCTGCGGCCCCATCAGCGCGTAGCGCCTGGCCTCGGCGCCGGGCAGCGCCGTCCCGGTGACGATCGCCTCGAAGTCCCCGACCTCGCCGAAGCGACAGAAGTTCACCGCGCCGAACTTGGTGTGCACCCCGGCGAAGATCCGGCGTCTGGACGACTTCATGGCCTGCGCCTTGACCTGGCCGACCGCCGGATCGGGCGTGGTGAGCCCGTACTCCCGGGAGATGCCGTTGGCCCCGATGTAGGCGAGGTCGATGACCAGGCCGGCGAGCATCCTCGTCGCCCAGTGGTCGACCGTGGCCTTGGTCCTGCCGCGCACCCGGCCGCCGAGCAACAGGACCTGGGTGCCCGTGCGTTCGCTCATGCGGGCCGCCGTGGTCAGCGACGCCGTGACGACGGTCAGCGGCCGGTCCGCGGGCAGCGCCTCGGCGATCAGCTGCGGCATGAAGCCCTCGTCGACGAAGACGGTCTCCGCCTCGCCGATCATCTCGGCGCAGGCCGCGGCGATGCGGGACTTCTCCGGCACGTTGCGGGTGGTGCGGACGTCCAGCGTGGTCTCGAATCCGCCGGTCTCGACCGGATAGGCCCCGCCGTGGGTGCGGCGTACCAGGCCGTTCTCCTCCAGGGTGCGCAGATCCCGGCGCACTGTCTCCACGGAGACCGTCAGTTTCGCGGCGAGCGTGGCGACATCCACCGATCCCTCGCGGCGGGCCATCGTGACGATCTCGTGCCGGCGCAGCTCCGCGTTCACGCGGCTCTCCTCTGTGTGCCGGGGCGCGCGCCGGTGCTGTTCGGGGCGCGCCCTCGCTTGCGAACGGGCGATGATCGGCCCAGCGTGGCGCGCCAACGGGCGACCGTAACAGGCCGTTTCGCGACACAAATGCGACTGGCCAGCGGTGATTCCCTTGGCCGAACGGGCACAGCCGGGCAAGATCCACCGGGTGGCCGCCCTGTTCACCGCCTCCCCGGCGCTTGTAGAAACGAGCCGAACGCCCGATCGGGGCGGGCCCGACCGCGCGCCGCCCCCGCCACCCGCCGCCCGGCACACGCGC
>NZ_JBPQTV010000156.1:0-14884 GCF_051386515.1 Streptomyces sp. URMC 123
ACCTGGACTGATTCCGTCGGCCCCACCGGCCGCTCCACCGGTCCTCCGGGGCGGGGCGGCCGGGGCCGCCGCTCACTGGGCCGGTACGTCACGGTGTTCCTCCCAACCCGACCCGGGCCATGATCCCGCGCAGGGCCCGGTCGTCGAAGATCCGCGCGGTGGGTATCCGCACGGTGGTCCTGCGGCGGCCGGTCACGGGGTGGCCGGCGAGGTTGGTCCAGTAGCAGCAGTGCCGCACCGCGAGCCGGTCGTGGCCGGCGCTCAGCCACGCGTCCCGGGAGCGGGGCACCAGCATCACGACCAGGATCTTGTGCACGGCGACCGGAGTGCGGGCCAGCTTCATCAGGTGCTCGTTGTCGAGGGTGAGGGCGAAGGTGGGCCCCGCCGGCCGCGGGGGGACCTGGTACGTGCACTTGAGCTGCACCTTGATCGTCACTTCGTCGTCGACGAGGTGCCCCGGGCCGCTGTGGCTCAAGTGCCAGTCGACGCCGTTGTCCGGAAAGGGCTGGGCGAGCGAGCAGCCGGCGGCCGCCGCGACGGCGTGGAGATATCCCACCTGAAGGGTCTCCATGCACGCGGTGGTGGCGAGCCCGTCGCGCAGGCCGGTGACGCGTTCGGGCAGCAGACCGCGGCCCGGCGACGCCGGGTCGGGCTGAGCGAGCGCCATGTCCCCAGAGCCTTCCCGATGGTGCCGATGAGTGGGAGCGGACGGGCGGTGCCGATGAGCGTCTCGGGCCCGGCGCCGGCTCGCGCCGGCCCGGGTCGATGGCGCGCTCGAAGGCTCGGGCGGTCGAACGAACGGCCCGTCACCTTCTGTTGTCTCCGCCCGGCGTAGGGGGCAAACGGCCCGGGTATCACCAGGGCGTCGGCCGGAATCGTGTCATCGGCCGTGCGAGCGCGAGGAGTTCGGGATGACGTGCTGGTACGAAGGACCGCTCGCCGCATTCGACACCGAGACCACGGGAGTGGACGTCGAACGGGACAGGGTGGTGTCGGCCGCCCTCGTCGTCCAGGGCGCGCCCGGTGTCGCGCCGCGCGTCACCCGCTGGTTGGTGAACCCGGGGGTGCCCGTGCCCGCGGAGGCGACGGCGGTGCACGGCCTGACGGAGGAGTACCTCCAGCACAACGGCAGGTGGCCGGCGCCGGTGATGGAGGAGGTGGCGCGGGCGCTCGCGGCGCTGACCGCGGTGGGCACCCCGCTGGTGGTGATGAACGCGCCGTTCGATCTGACGCTGCTGGACCGCGAGTTGCGCCGGCACCGGGCCTCGTCGCTCACCGACTACCTGGGGCGCTCGCTGTGCGTCCTGGACCCGCGGGTGCTGGACAAGCACCTGGACCGCTACCGCAAGGGCCGCCGTACGCTCACGGACCTCTGCGAGATCTACGGCGTGGAGCTCGTGGAAGCGCACGACGCCGCCGCCGACGCGATGGCCGCGCTGGAGGTCGTACGGGCGCTGGGGCGGCGGTTCGCGGCCCGGCTGGACCGGCTGAGCCCCGCGGAGCTGCACACCCTCCAGGCGGTGTGGCACGCGGCGCAGGCCCGGGGGCTGGAGGAGTGGTTCGCCCGCCAGGGGACCGCGGAGGCGGTCGACCCGGCGTGGCCACTGCGGACGGAGCTGCACGCGGCGGCGTGAGCGGGCGCGGTCGCGCGACGCGCGGAAGGGTTTCGACCCGCGGGGCTCTTGCCGGCCCTCAACGCACGAGGCCGGTCCGCCTGTTGGCGTACCGGCCTGTCAAGGGTGGGCGATACTGGGTTCGAACCAGTGACCTCTTCGGTGTGAACGAAGCGCTCTCCCACTGAGCTAATCGCCCTTGTGTGGTGTCGTCCCGCCGGGCCCGGCCCCGCGGCACGGCTTGAACAATACAGGGCCGGACGGACTTCGTTCAAACCTGGCCCCGCGCGGCCCCTCGGGGTGGTGGCGGGCGGCGTACTCAGCGCGGAAGTGAGTACCTCAGCGCATGCCCGGCCGGGGGCACCGACAGGACACTCCGGGCATGGAGAACATCCCGCCGGCGGTTCCGCCCGCCGAGGAGCTGCGGCAGGTCGATGTCGCGCTGGCCTGGATCGAGGCCGAGCGCGTCCGGCTGCTCGCGCGCAGGCAGTGGCTGCTCGCCGCGCTGGGCGCCACGGGTTCGGCGACCGGCGCCCCGGCGGCCGGCTGGGGGCCGGCGGCCGGTGGGACCGGTGGTGCCGGCGGGACGGGAGCCGGTGCCGGTGCGCGGGCCGCCTCCCGAACGGAGACCTCGCCTCCCGACCTGCGCAATGTGCTGCTCGGGCTCGGCGGTCTGCTGCTGACCGTCGCGGCCGTGGCGTTCACCGCGCTGAGCTGGGGGCGGCTCGGCATCGGTGGCCGCGCCGCCGTGCTGGGCGTGCTCACGCTCGCCGCGCTGGCCGCCCCCGTGGCGCTGCTGCGCCGGAAGCTGGCGGCGACGGCCGAGGTCGTGGGCGCGCTGGCGGTGGTGCTGCTGGTGCTGGACGCGTACGCGCTGCACCGGGTGGCCCTGCCGGAGGCGGGCGGTACGGGGTACGCGGCGGCGGTCGGGGCGCTGCTGGCCGCCGGGTGCGCGGGCTACGGGCTGCTGGTGGCCCGGGTGCTGCCGCGGGGCGTCCGCGGGCTGCGGCTGCCCCTGCCGCTGGCCGTGGCCGTCGCACAGCCCACGCTGCCGTTGGCGGCGGCAGCGGCGGGGGCGGACGCGCTCGGCATGGCGCTCGGGCTGCTGGTGACCGCCGCGCTGGACGCGGTGGCGGTGCTGTGGCTGATCCCGGCGCCCGTGCCGGCTCCCGTGCCCGAGGCGCACGCCTCCTCGTCCGGGCCGTCCGTCACGGCGGCCTCCCCCGCGCCGGAGGGCCCGGAGTTCTCGGCGCCGGTCGGCGCCGCCGCGGACGGCCCCGCGCCTTCCGACGGATCGGACGCGATCCGCTCCCTCCTCGGGGCCTGCGCGCTCGCCATGCGGACCATCGCCGGTACGGGCGCGGTGGCCGCCGGTGGCATGGCACTGCTCACCGCGGGCTCGCTCGCCCTGGCGGCGGACGGCACGGGCGCGGCGGCGCGGGCGGCGGCCGTTCTGGTCGCGTGGGCCGCCGTCGCCGTGGGGATCGCCTGGCGGGCGCCCGTCACTCGGCTGTCGCCGGCCGCCATGGCGCCGACGGCCGCGGCGGGGGCGGCCGCGCTGCTCGTCGCCGGTGGCTCCGTGCTGCGCACGCTGCTGCCGCCCGACTGGGCGGTGCCGGGCTTCCTGCTGTGCGCCTCGGCCCTGCTGGCCCTCGCCGCCGCCCTCCACCGGCGCCTGGGCGAGCCGCGGGCCGACGCCCCCACGGAGCGCGGTGGCAGGGCCGGCACGGCCGGCATGGGCAGCGCGGCTGGCCCAGGCGCCACGGCGGGCACGGACAGCACGGCCGGCACCGGCGGCACCGGCGCCACGGACGGCGCGGGCACTACGGCGGGCACAGACACCACGGCAGGCACGGACAGCACGGCCGGCACCGACGACACAGGCAGTACGGCCGGCGCGGACAGCACGGCCCGCACCGGCGGCACCGGCGCCACGGACGGCGCGGGCACTACGGCGGGCACAGAGGCCACGGCAGGCACGGACAGCACGGCCGGAACGGCGGGCACGGCTGGCACGGGCAGCACGACCGGCACAGGCGCCACAGCGGGCACGGACAGCACGGCCGGCACCGACGACACCGGCGCCGCGGCAGGCACGGGCAGCCCGGCCGACACCGGCGCCGCGGCAGGCACGGACAGCACGGCCGACACCGGCGCCACGGCCGGCACCGGCAGCACGGGCGGCATGGGCGACACCGGGCGCGCGGGCGCCGCGAGCGGGGTGGCCGGGTCTCCGGGCCGGGCCGTGGCGCTCGGGGTGGCCGCCGCGGCGGGCGCCGGTCATCTGGCCGCCGCCCTCTGGACCGTGCCGTCGGTGGCCATGGCGGTCCTGGGACCGCTGGACCGGACCCGGGCCCTCTGGCAGGGGGCGCCCGAGGGCGCCCAGCAGGTCGTGTCCCGGACGGGGGCCTGGGCCGGCACCCCGGCCATCGCGGCGGTCCTGCTCGCGCTGGTCCTGACGGCCGTGGCGGCGTACCGCTCGCCGGCCGCCCGGGTGCCCGCCGCCCGTACGGCGCTCGGCTGCGCGGGGGTGGCCCTGGGGGCGGCGACGGCCGCCGTTCTGCCGGCGGTCGGGAACGTGCCGTACGCGGTGGGCCTCGCGCTGACGCTCGCTCTGCCCGTACTGCTGATCGCGGGCTCCGTGCGGCAGTACGGCGGGGACGAGGCGGTCGCGCGCACCGCGCTGGGCTGCGGGGTGATCCTCGCCGTGACGGCCGTCGGCTGGGGCCTGGCCGACCGGACCGCCACCTTCGCGGTCTTCGGCGTGCTGCTGGCGGCCTTCGCGGCCGCCGCCGCGAGGACCCGCGCCACCACGGCCGGTGCGGTCGCGCGGCAGGCCGTCACGGCCACCGCGAGCGCGCTGTGCGCCGTGGGCCTGGCGGTGGCGGCGCCCGCGGCCGCCGGCGCTCCGACTCGCGCCACGGCCTTCACGCTGCTGGCCGTCACGGCGGCGACCTCGCTGGTCGCGGCCCGCGCCCGGCACCGCCCGGCGGTCGCCCTGCCGGTGGAGATCACCGGTTGCGCGGCCGGTGCCGCGGGGCTGTGCTGCGCCATCGGCCACGGGAGCGCGCTGGCCGGCGCCCTGGCGACGGCGGCGGTCCTGGCGGCGGCCACCGCGCTGCGGCCGGACCGGAAGGGCGCGTGGTGGGCGGCGGGCGCGCTCGGGGTGGCCGCGCTGTGGACGGCGCTCGCCGCGGCCGAGGTGACCTTCCTGGAGGCGTACACGCTGCCGCCGGGGCTGGCGGCGCTCTGCGTCGGGCTCCACGCCCGGGGCGCCCGACTCCCCCGCTCCTGGTGGCCCGCGAGACTCCCAAGGCTCTCCGCGCCGGCCCCGCGGGGCCCCGAGAAGCCCTCCTGGGCGGCGTACGGGCCGGGGCTGGCGGTCGTGCTGCTGCCCAGCTTCCTGGCGGCCTGGATGGCCCCGCACGGCCCGCGGCCGCTGCTGCTGGGCGGCGCGGCGCTGGCCCTGACGCTGGCGGGCGCCCGTGCCCGGCTCCAGGCGCCGCTGCTCATGGGCGGCGGGGTGCTGGCGCTGGTGGCCGTGCGCGAGCTGGCCCCGCACGTGGCCCGCGTGGTGGACGCCCTCCCGGGCTGGCTGCCCCTGGGGCTGGCGGGCGCGCTGCTGCTCCTGGTCGGCGCGACCTACGAACGCCGTCTGCGCGACGCCCGGCGCCTGCGCGAGGCCCTGCGCGCTCTGCGCTGACGGCCCCCGGTGGGCGGGAGCGGCTCCGCGGGGACGGGGCCGGTCCCGCGCCGCCCCCGCGCCGGAGCGCCCCGCCGCCGCGGGCTCTCCGCCCCGGCCGGGAAACGCGCGCCGGAAACACGCAAAAGGACGGGGTCCGAAGGCTGCGAAGCCTTCGGACCCCGTCCGGTGGTGGGCGATACTGGGATCGAACCAGTGACCTCTTCGGTGTGAACGAAGCGCTCTCCCGCTGAGCTAATCGCCCGGGCGCACCGCAAACATTACCGCATGTCAGCGGGTGCCCGTGACCATGGGCGGGGCCGTGCGCCGGCCCCGCCGCGCGCCGGCGTCAGCGCGAGACGTTCCACGGCATGGCGAGCCCGTACTTCCACACGTACACCGCGCCCAGCGCCGCGACGATCACCAGTCCGACCGTGGTCAGGATGATGTTGCGGCGGCGCACCGCCGGGTCGAGCGCCCGCGCCGTGGCCTCGGTGACCTTCCGCTTGGTCCAGCGCAGCACCAGCTGGGCCCAGACGAACTCCGTGGCCCAGATCGCCATGCCGGCGAAGATGACCAGCCAGCCGGGGCCCGGCAGCGGCAGCATGATCACGCCGGCCACCACCACGGCCAGCCCCACCACGAACACGCCGACCTGCCAGCTCAGGTGGAGCGGCCGCGAGGCCTTGATGAAGGCCGGCGCGCGCGAGCCCAGCTCCCGCTCGGCCGTGGCCGCGGCGTCCTCCGCGGTCTTCGTCGTACCGTCCCCCAGGGCAGCGGCGCGTCCCGCGGTGTCGGGGGCCTTCCGCTGCTCGTTACTCTCCGCGTTCATATGGCCAACCTACCGGACGGAGCGTGGCCACCGGAACGGGCGCAAGGATGACCCGACCACTCCTCCGTAAGAGGTACCTGAAGAGCCTCAAAACGGGCAGAGGGGTTTACAACGACACCGTAGGTGGCATGTCGATTTCGCCGACGTGCGAATCCCCGAGCGCACACTGAGCGAAAGGCCATGGCGCTTATGAACACCACGGTCAGCTGCGAGCTGCACCTGCGCCTCGTTGTGTCGAGCGAGTCCTCACTGCCTGTACCCGCGGGCCTGCGGTATGACACGGCCGATCCTTACGCCGTGCACGCCACCTTCCACACCGGAGCCGAGGAGACCGTCGAGTGGGTGTTCGCCCGCGACCTCCTCGCCGAGGGGCTGCACCGCCCCACCGGCACCGGCGACGTCCGGGTGTGGCCCTCGCGCAGTCACGGCCAGGGCGTGGTCTGCATCGCCCTGAGCTCTCCGGAGGGCGAGGCCCTGCTGGAGGCGCCGGCCCGGGCCCTGGAGTCGTTCCTCAAGCGGACCGACGCCGCCGTCCCGCCCGGCACGGAGCACCGACACTTCGATCTCGACACCGAGCTCTCCCACATCCTGGCCGAGAGCTGATCCCGGACCCAGCGATCGAGAGGCAGGGCGAACCACCAACCCTTCCACCCCACCACTCGTGGCCGTCCGACTCGGGGAGACGGCACGAGCCAGGACAACCGGATACGGCAGGCGCCCGGACACCGGCTGTCCGGCGGACGCGGCGCGCCCCCATCGCGACCCCTCGCGGTGGGGGCGCGGCGCGTTCGACGCCGGCGCGTTCCGCACCCGCGCGCCGGAGGGGCCGGAGGCACTAGAGTCGGCCGGCACCGACACCGTAGGCGGCCCGTGGAGGCAGCCCGTCCCCTCGGCCAGGGAGCAGCCGTGCTCATCAACCACGACACCCGGTGCGCTCTGGACGCCGTCGTCGATCTCGTCAACAGCGCTGCGGAGGGCGACGCCCCGGACGGCCTCGCCGATGTCGAGGCGCTGCGCCGGTTCGTGGACCGCCACGCCATCAGCGACGTCGGCGAGCTGACCGAGCGCGACCTCGGCGCCGTGCGGGCGGTGCGGGAGCGGTTCACCGAGGTGCTCGCCGCCTCCGACACCCGCCGCGCGGCGACGCTGCTGAACGCCATGGTCGCGGCGGCCGGCACCACGCCCCGGCTGACGGATCACGACGGCTACGACTGGCATGTGCACTACTTCGCGCCGGGCGCCTCGGTGGCCGACCACCTCGCGGCCGACGGCGGCATGGCGCTGGCGTTCCTGTTGGTGGCGGGCGAGCGGGACCGGCTGCGGCGCTGCGAGGCCCCCGACTGCCGGCGGGCCTTCGTGGACCTGTCCCGCAACCGCTCGCGGCGCTACTGCGACAGCCGCACCTGCGGCAACCGGCTGCACGTGGCCGCGTACCGGGCGCGGCGCAGGGAGGCCGCGGGCTGAGGGCCCGCTCCCGCGCCCCGCCGGCTTCAGGGGCTTCGGCGGCCTCAGCGGCGGTCTCACCAGCGGTAGAGGTCGTGGACGGCCGTCAGCAGCAACAGCGTGCCGATGAACGCGAGAAAGAACATCAGGGGCGGCTGCGACAGGGCGAAGAGGCAGCCGCGCGGCTCCGCGGAGGGCCCTTCGGCGGCCGGGGCGCGGCCCAGGGGGGCGTCCGGGGAGGGAGGAGCGGGTTCGTCGTTCATGTCGGGCAGATCATGGCGCGGCCCGGCCCGGCACTGCCTCCCAACGCACCTCTTTCGCGTGGTCGTTCGGCTTTCACCGGGCGCGCGGGCCGAACCCGTGCTTCACCCGTCGAACATCCCTTCCGGGCCCCCGGGCCGCGTACGGCCCGCTGCCGGGTCGCCGTACGGCCGCTCTCAGATGCCGTGCTTCTTGAGGATCGCCTCGATGTCCCGGAAGTCGTCCGGGCCGTCGGTTCCCGCGCCGGACGCCGGCCGGGTGCCGGGCGCGGCGCCCGCGCTCTCCTTCCGCTGCGAGCGGCGCCCGATCCTGGGCCCGGCGGCCCGGGCCGGGGAGGGCGAGGAGGCGCCCGGCGCGACGGCGGGGCGGGCCGCCGCCTCGGCCGCCCGGCGCTCCGCGCGCGACAGCCGGCCGCGCTCGGCCACCCGGCTCGCCAGGAACAGCACGGCCGACAGCGCGAGCACGCCGAACCCCGCCCAGACGGTCGGGTCGAACACCACATCGGTGATCCAGTCGACGATCCCGGTCAGCACCAGTCCGATGGGGACGAGCGCGAAGGCGGCGATGCGGGTCGCGGCCAGGAAGCGCCGGCGGTACGCCGTCAGCAGGGCGATGCCCAGTCCTGCCGCCGACACGGCGGCACAGACGGTCGAGGTCAGCATCCGGTCCTCCTGCGGTCGTGGTCCGGCTTCCATCGTGCACCGGCCGCGGGCCCGCGGGCCATGCCCCGGGGGGCGGCTCCGGGAGATCTCCGGGACGATTGGGGGTTCCGCTCCTCCCCAGGTACCGGATCGCCCCCCGGTACCGGATCGCCGCGTTGGGGATCGTCCCCGGCGGCTGGGAGACTGGGGCCATGAGTGACGCCACCCCCAGCAGCCCCACCGCCCGCCCCGTGCTCGACATCTGGTGCGAGCTCCAGTGCCCCGACTGCCGCGCCGCCCTGGCCGACGTCCACGCGCTGCGCGAGCGCTACGGTGACGCGCTGGAGCTGCGGCTGCGGCACTTCCCGCTGGAGAAGCACCGGCACTCCTTCGCCGCCGCGCAGGCCGCGGAGGAGGCCGCGGCGCAGGGCCGGGACTGGGACTACGTCGAGGCGGTGCTGGCCCGCGCCGAGGAGCTGGGCTCGCGCGGCGAGCCGGTGCTGGTGGAGGTCGCCCGCGAGCTGGGGCTGGACGCCGAGGAGATGGACACCGCGCTGATCGACGGCCGGCACATCCTGATCGTGGACGCGGACCAGGCCGAGGGCAAGGCGATCGGGGTCACGGGCACCCCGACGTATGTGATCGACGGACAGCGGCTGGACGGCGGCACGAGCCAGGAAGGGCTGCGGGAGCGGATCGTCGAGATCGCCGACCGGCTCCTGGGGCGCTGACCCGGCGGCCCGGAGCACCGGGCCGCAGCGGGCTCCGGCGGACGCCGGTTCTCAGATGAGCGGCTTCCACAGGTGGTGCCGGACCGGCTCGTAGCCCAGCGACTCGTACAGCCGCAGCGCCGGCGTGTTGTCCGCGAAGACGTTCAAGCCCAGCCGGGCGGCGCCGGCCGCCCGGCACACGTCCTCGGCCACCCGCATCAGCGTGCGGCCGTGCCCCCGGCCGCGGTGCTCGGGGGCCACCCGCACGTCGAACACGTAGGCGTCGACCATGGCGCCCGGGGGCGGGGCGAGCGAGAGCCACAGCGAGCCCACGTCCGCGCCCTCGTGGACGAGCACCCGCAGCACCGCGCCCTCGGTGCGGAGCCCGTCCGGCAGCAGCTCGGCGTGGTCCGCCTCGGACAGGGCCCGCGCCTGCTCCTCGGGGACGCCCCGCTCGGCCCAGGTGCTCGCGTACGCGCGCCGGGCGTTCTCCAGCCACGGCCCGTACTCCGCCTCCCGCATCGGCCTCACCGTGCTGCCCGCGGGCAGCGCCAGCGGCTCCCCGGCCGGCCGCTCGGCCGCGTTCGCGGCGTGCTCGACGTTCGTGGCGCGCTCACCGTTCGCGGCGCCCTCGACGTCCTTGGCCAGGTTCCGGTTGCGTTCGACGTAGCCGAGCGCGGCGAACAGGCCCCGCGCCGCCGTCGCGGCCGCCGGAACGCTCACCTCGATCCGCTCGCAGCCCCAGCCGCGCAACACCTCCTCGCCGGCCAGCGCGGCGACGGTGCCCCGGCCCCGGCGGCGGTCCGGCTCGTCGACGGTCAGTGCCCGGACCCGGCCGACGGCGGGGCCGAACCGATGGTCCGTGCCGAGCTCGATCCGGCCGGCGGCCCGGCCGTTGACACACACCTCGAAGTCACGGGCCCGCGCGCCGTCCGAGGCGATTCGCTCCGGCCCGACGGGCCGCAAAGTGGTCGTCACCCGAGGTGTTCTACCGGCTCCCCGCCCCCGCGTCACCCCGGTTTCCGTACAGGCCCGTACCCGGTTTCCGTACGGGCCCGTACCGTTCGGGCACGAGCCCGGCCTCAGCGCGGATCGGGGTCGGCCGCGGAGCGCTCGGCGAAGATCCGCATCGCCTCGGCGGTGACCGGGCCGGACGCCCCCGGCAGGGCCCGTCCCGCCCCCTCCGGGCCGATCCGGTGCACGCCCTGCACATCGCGCAGCGAGGAGGTCAGGAACACCTCGTCGGCCCGCTCCAGCACCTCCATCGGCAGCTCGGCCTCGCGGGCGCCCGTCCACTCGAGGACGAGGGCGCGGGTGACGCCGGCCAGACAGCCGGCGGCCAGCGGCGGCGTGAGCAGTTCGCCGCCGAGGACCACGAAGACGTTGGAGCCGGTGCCCTCGCACAGCTGTCCGGCGGTGTTGGCGAGCAGCGCCTCGGTGGCCCCCTGCTCGCGGGCGCGGGCCAGGGCGACGACGTTCTCGCCGTACGAGGTGGACTTGAGGCCGGCGAGGGCGCCGTGCTCGTTGCGGGTCCACTCCACCGTCACCACCGCCGTGGAGTCGGGGCGCCGGTCGGACGCGACGAGGGCGACGACGAGGGTCGGCCGGCTGTCGCCCCGGTCGGAGCCGAGCGGTGACAGGCCCCCGGTGTAGGTGATCCGCAGCCGGCCGTACGGCACCGCGTTGGCCTTCAGCACGGCGGCGCAGGCGTGGCGGACCTCGTCGAGGTCGGGCTCGGGGAGCCCGAGGCCGCGCGCGGAGCGGGCCAGCCGGTCGAGGTGGCGGGTGAGGGCGAACGCGGTGCCGTCGACGGCCTTGAGGGTCTCGAAGACCCCGTCGCCCACCGTCAGCCCGTGATCGAACACCGACACCCGCGCGGCCGCGGGGTCCTGGAGCCTGCCGTCGAGCCAGATGCGGGCGGCGTCCGCCCGTTCCCCGGTCGCATGCGCTGTCACGCCACGGTCCCTTCGCTCTCCCGATGGGCCCCCGACGCTACCGCGAGCAGCCGGGCCGCCTTCAGTTCGGTCTCCGCCCATTCCCGCTCGGGGTCCGAGCCCCAGGTGATGCCGGCCCCGGTGCCGAAGCACAGCAGGGGCCCGCCGACGGCGGCGCGGTCGATCCAGAAGGTGCGGATGCCGACGGCCAGCCGGGCGGTGCCGCGGTCGGCGTCGACCCAGCCGATGCCGCCGCAGTACGGTCCGCGCGGGGCGGTCTCCAGCGCCTCGATGATCCGCAGGGCGCTGGACTTCGGCGCGCCGGTGACGGAACCGGGAGGGAACGTTCCGGCAAGCAGCTCGGGCCAGCCGGCGCCGTCCGCGAGCTCGCCGCGGACGGTGGAGACCAGGTGCACCAGCCCGGGGTGCTGTTCCACGGCGCACAGCTCCGGCACGGTCACCGAGCCCGTGGCGCAGACCCGGCCCAGGTCGTTGCGGACCAGGTCCACGATCATCACGTTCTCGGCGTGGTCCTTCTCCAGCAGGTCGTCCGCCGTGCGGCCGGTGCCCTTGATCGGTCCGGACTCCACGACCCGGCCGGCGCGGCGCAGAAAGAGCTCGGGCGACGCGGAGGCGACCTCCACTCCGTGCGCGGGGAGCCGGACCGTGCCGGCGTACGGGGCGGGGTTGCCGTGCGCCAGCAGCGCGCCGAGGGCGTCGATGTCGGCTCCCCGCGGGTCCGGCAGCGGCGCGGAGAGCACGCGGCAGAGATTGGCCTGGTAGACCTCGCCGGCGGCTATGTGCTCCCGTATCCGGCGCACGCCCGCGGTGTACGCGTCGTGAGTGAGGGAGGACAGCCAGTCCTCGACGGAGGGGCCGCGCCAGGCGTGCGGCACCGGCGGGGGCGCGGGGGCCGGCCGTACGTCCCCGAAGCGGGCGCAGAGCAGCTCCCCCTCGAAGCCCGCGACCACCGCCCAGAAGCCGGCGGAGTCCAGGGCCGCGGGGTCGCTGGTGACATCCCGCAGATCGGTGGCGAGGAGCCCGGGGAAGCGGGCCAGGGGGGCGAGCTGGTGCACGGCCACGAGTCTAGGGCGGGTCATGGGCGGGCACCCCGGGCGACGGCGACCGCAGCACGCTGGGCAAACGGAATTTGAGCTGGCTCAGGAATCCGCTAGAGTTCAACACGTCGCCGGGACGCGAGAAGCGCCCCGGCGGAGGTACCACCAGGGCGTAAGCTCTGGGGAGGCACCTGCGGACGTGGCTCAGTTGGTAGAGCATCACCTTGCCAAGGTGAGGGTCGCGAGTTCGAATCTCGTCGTCCGCTCGAAGTGGGGGATCTTCCCGACCCCCCGCGTTGGTGGAGTGGCCGAGAGGCGAGGCAACGGCCTGCAAAGCCGTCTACACGGGTTCAAATCCCGTCTCCACCTCCAAGGACGATTAGCTCAGCGGGAGAGCGCTTCCCTGACACGGAAGAGGTCACTGGTTCAATCCCAGTATCGTCCACGGGGCCCGAGAGGGCCCGCCGCAGGACTCGTCCTGTGGAAGCCCGCGCGATTAGCTCAGCGGGAGAGCGCTTCCCTGACACGGAAGAGGTCACTGGTTCAATCCCAGTATCGCGCACGAGATCCCGAAGGATCTTGGATGCCGCTCGCGGTATCGAGGACGATTAGCTCAGCGGGAGAGCGCTTCCCTGACACGGAAGAGGTCACTGGTTCAATCCCAGTATCGTCCACACGACAACGGCCGAGGGGGCGGAGCACCACGCTCCGGCCCCTCGCCCGTTTCCGTCGCCCGTGCCCGTGTCCGGTTCCTTGCCCGGTCCCACGCTCGCTCCCGCGTCGCGCTCCGGACAGCCAGGATGCCCGGACAGCTCGCGCTGTCCGGGCATCTGTCGCCCGCCGCACCCCCGTCCCCACGGGGTTGTTCCGGTCGGATATCCCCACCCGGGCCGCTCTCCCGGGCCCGGGGCGCCGTTTCAGCGCCCCAGCGTTCCGACCACGGACGACGCATGTGTCACCACGGCCTCCCAGCCGCCGAACACGACCGCGAGAAGCACCGCTATCGGCAGCACCATGGCCACGGCGACCAGGGGATGGCGCGTTCCGGACGGCCGGCCCGCCAGGACGGGGGCCGCCGCGACGGCCTCGCGCCCCCGCGAGCGCGGTCCGGGTCCGGCCGCTGTGTCCGCCATCGCCTCGCTCCCTTCGGCTGTGGGCGGTGGGCGTCTGACCTCGGGGGACGAGTGCTCCGCCCACCGCTTGCCCATAACGTTAGGCGCGCGCCGCCGCCCGGTCGTCATGCCCTCGTATCGATTGCCTGGCCTCCCGGAGGATGACGGGCATCGGCCCGGCGTACTCCGCTGGTTGGAGAGGCGGTCCTCAGCCCCTGGGGGTTTCCCGGAGGGGACCCTCGCCGTCGGCGGGCTCCTCCCCCTCCGGAACCGGGTGCTCCACCAGCGCCAGCACCCGATTGGCCATGAAACGGGCCGTCCGCACCACGGACCCGCTGCGCGTGACTTCGCTCACTTCCACCACGCCCCGGCGCACCGCCGACTCGACCCTGCGGCCGGCCCGGCTCGCCACCACTTCGTACGTCCGCGTCGTGTCCCCGGCGTCCACGACTATCTCGACCCGGTCACCCTTCACCGTTTCAATCCCCCTTCCGCGACGGACCGTTGGGATCTCGCACGGGGGCGGGGGGCCCGATACGGGTGAACCCCGCCCACTCCCCCAGGATCGCACCCGGCACTGACAATCCGGCGGGCCACGCCTGCGCGGCCTATGAGCACACCGGGCCGTCAATCCGTAAGCTGTGCCACGTCAGACGGACCGGTTGACGGGGATGGACATGGCGATGATGCGGCTCCGGCGCGAGGACCCGCGTGTCGTCGGCTCGTTCAGGCTGCACCGGCGGCTGGGCGCCGGCGGGATGGGCGTGGTCTACCTGGGCTCCGACCGGCGCGGCCAGCGGGTCGCGCTGAAGGTGATCCGCCCGGATCTGGCGGAGGATCAGGAGTTCAGGTCGCGGTTCGCGCGCGAGGTGTCGGCCGCGCGCCGGATTCGCGGCGGCTGCACGGCACGGCTGGTGGCGGCGGATCTGGAAGCGGACCGGCCCTGGTTCGCCACGCAGTACGTGCCGGGTCCCTCGCTGCACGACAAGGTGAGCGAGGAGGGCCCGCTGTCGGCGGCGCAGACCGCGTCGGTGGGCGCGGCGCTGGCCGAGGGGCTGGTGGCCGTCCACGAAGCGGGCGTGGTGCACCGGGATCTGAAGCCCTCGAACATCCTGCTGTCCCCCAAGGGGCCGCGGATCATCGACTTCGGCATCGCCTGGGCCACCGGGGCCAGCACCCTGACGCACGTGGGCACGGCCGTCGGCTCGCCCGGCTTCCTCGCCCCCGAGCAGGTGCGCGGCGCCGCCGTGACGCCCGCGACCGACGTGTTCGCGCTGGGCGCCACGCTGGCGTACTGCGCGACCGCCGACTCACCCTTCGGCCAGGGCAGTTCCGAGATCATGCTCTACCGCGTGGTGCACGAGGAGCCGCAGCTCCACGGGGTGCCCGACGCCCTCGCGCCGCTGATCCAGGCGTGTCTGGCCAAGGACCCCGAGGAGCGGCCGAGCACCCTTCAGCTCTCCATGCGGCTCAAGGAGATCGCGGCCCGCGAGGCACACGGCGGGAGCGCGGGGGCGGCCCGGCCCGTGGGCGAGGAGCCCGTACCCGTACGGGAGCGGGCCGGACGCGAGCGGGCCGGTGCCGGTCCGCCGGGGCGG
>NZ_JBPQTV010000157.1:0-14865 GCF_051386515.1 Streptomyces sp. URMC 123
CCGCCCCCGCGCGCGAGAGCCGGCCGCAGCCCCTCCCCCAGCAGCGCCTCGGGGCCCGGCCCCCGGTCGGTGGTGAGCAGCAGGGCACGCCGCCCCGCGCGGGCCGCCGCGAGCGCGGTCGCCGCGGCCACCGTGCTGCGCCCGGCGCCGCCCGCGCCCGTGACCAGGACCGTCCGCACGCTCAAGCCCCGATCAGCCCCGCACGCCGCTCTCGACGCGCTTCTTCAGTCCGGCCAGCGCCCGGTCGATGATGACCTTCTCCGCCTTGCGCTTGATCATGCCGAGCATCGGGATCTTGACGTCGACGGTCAGCTGATACGTCACTTCGGTGTGCTTGCCGCCCGCGGCCGGGGCCAGGGTGTACGAGCCGTCGAGCGCCCGCAGCATCTGGGACTTCACCAGCGACCAGCTCACCACCGTGTCGGTCCAGGTGTAGGCGAGGGTGTGGTCGTCCTTGATGGCGCCCGCGTCGAGCACCAGGCGCACGCGCTGGGCCCGCCCCCGGTCGTCCTTGTCGAGCACCTCGGCCACCTTGACCTCCCCGGTCCACTCCGGGTAGCGGTCGAAGTCGGCGATCACCGCCATGACCTCGGCCGGTGCCGCCTCGATCGTGATGCTCGAGCTGGTGTGTTCCGCCATCGCGGTGGCTCCTCCACTACGGTCCGGTCCGAAAGGATCGCGGCCTGTGCCTGCCGGTGAAGGCTATCGTGCGGCCGCCCTCACCATTCCAGTGCCCAGGGTCTGCCGGTCGACGCGAAGTGCCCGACGTTCACGCACTCGGTGCGGCCGATGCGCATCCGGCGGGCGAGCGGCTGGTGAACATGGCCGAAAAGGGCGTAGCGGGGGCGGGTGCGCCGGATCGCGTCCAGCAGCGCGGAGCTGCCGCGTTCGAACCGCCGGGCCACCGTGTCGTAACAGAGGTCCGGCACGTCGGGCGGGATGTGCGAGCAGAGCACGTCCACCTCCCCCAGCGCCTCGACCTTCGCCGCGTACGTCTCCTCGTCGACCTCGTACGGGGTGCGCATGGGGCTGGGCAGCCCGCCGCCGACGAAGCCGAAGACCCGGCCGCCGATCTCCACGCGCTCACCGTCCAGCACGGTGATGCCGGGGGTGGTGTACTCCGGCCAGAGCGCGGGGATGTCGACGTTTCCGTAGGTGGCGAAGGTGGGGCGGGGGAAGGCGGCGAAGAGCTCCGCGTACTGCTTGCGCACCGCCACCTCGATCGCCGCCCGGCGGTCGACGCCCTGCCACAGCCCGGCGGCGAAGGCGCGGGCCTCGTCGAAGCGGCGGGCCGTGCGCAGTTCGACGAGGCGGTCGGCGTTGGCCTCGCCGAAGAGGTCGGGGAAGATGCCGCGCGAGTGATCGGCGTAGTCGAGGAAGAGGACGAGGTCGCCCAGGCAGACGAGGGCGTCCGCGCCGTCCCCCGCGCGGGCCAGGTCCTGGCTGTTGCCGTGCACATCGCTGACCACATGGACTCGCATGCGCACGACCCTACGTGCCGGGCCGGTGCCGCGGCAGGGGCCCTCCGGGTCCTTGTGCCCGGCCGCGCGGCCGGGTCCGTCGTTACGGCGTTCGGGTGCGGCACCCCTCCCCCACCTGGGGTTACTTCCGAGTCACCGAACGACTGCACTACCCTGCGCGGAGTGGTTTCGCCGCGTGTGACGCAGCGAACATCTGACCCCGACCCCTATCCGGACAGCAGTACTGGTGGGTAACGTCCGGGCCGTCCACATCCCTGTCTGATGGACCGCAGCCGACGCACCACAATGTCGTGGCGCCGGCGCCCGACGAGGAGCAAGTGTCTTGCGCGAGTTCAGCCTACCGGCCCTGTACGAGGTCCCCGCGGACGGCAATCTGACGGATCTGATCCGCCGCAACGCCGCGCTGCATCCGGATGTGGCCGTGGTCGCTCGCAAGCGGGACGGCCGCTGGCAGGACGTCACCGCCGCGGCCTTCCTCGACGAGGTCCGCGCCGCCGCCAAAGGGCTGATCGCCTCCGGTGTCGAGCCGGGCGACCGGATCGCGCTGATCTCGCGCACCCGTTACGAGTGGACCCTGCTGGACTTCGCCATCTGGTACGCGGGCGCGGTGACCGTGCCGGTCTACGAGACCAGCTCCGCCGAGCAGATCCAGTGGATTCTCGGCGACTCCGGCGCGACCGGCGCCCTCGTCGAGAGCGCCGACCACGAGGCGACGGTGGACTCGCTGCGCGACCGGCTGCCCGAGCTGCGCCACATCTGGCAGATCGAGAAGGACGCGGTCGGCCGGCTGCGGGCCGCGGGGGCCGAGGTCACGGACGCGGAGGTGGAGCGGCGCGGCTCGCTGGCGACGGCCGACTCCCCCGCGACGATCGTCTACACCTCGGGCACCACCGGCCGCCCCAAGGGCTGTGTGCTCACGCACCGCAACTTCTTCGCCGAGTGCGGCAACGTGGTGGAGCGGCTGCGGCCGCTGTTCCGCACCGGTGAGTCGTCCGTACTGCTCTTCCTGCCCGCAGCCCACGTGTTCGGTCGGCTGGTCGAGGTCGCCTCCGTGCTCGCGCCGATCCGGCTCGGTCTCGTCGCCGACATCAAGAACCTCACGGACGACCTGGCCACCTTCCGGCCCACCCTCGTGCTCGGCGTCCCGCGCGTCTTCGAGAAGGTCTACAACGGGGCGCGGGCGAAGGCCCAGGCGGACGGCAAGGGCAGGATCTTCGACAAGGCGGCCGACACGGCGATCGCCTACAGCCGGGCGCTGGACACCCCGGGCGGGCCCTCGTTCGGCCTGCGGCTGCTGCACAAGCTGTTCGACCGGCTGGTCTACGGCAAGCTGCGGGCCGCGCTCGGCGGCCGCTGCGAGTACGCCATCTCCGGCGGCGGGCCGCTGGGCGAGCGGCTGGGCCACTTCTACCGCGGCATCGGCTTCCGGGTGCTGGAGGGCTACGGCCTCACGGAGACCTGCGCGGCCAGCGCGTTCAACCCCTGGGACCGGCAGAAGATCGGCACGGTGGGGCAGCCGCTGCCCGGCTCCGTGGTGCGGATCGCCGACGACGGCGAGGTGCTGCTCCACGGCGAGCAGGTGTTCGCCGGCTACTGGAACAACGAGGCCGCGACCGCGGAGGCGCTGGCCGACGGCTGGTTTCACACCGGTGACATCGGCACGCTCGACGAGGAGGGCTACCTCGCCATCACCGGGCGCAAGAAGGAGCTCATCGTCACCGCGGGCGGCAAGAACGTCGCCCCGGCCGTGATCGAGGACCGCATCCGGGCGCACGCGCTGATCGCCGAGTGCATGGTCGTCGGGGACGGCCGGCCGTTCGTCGGCGCGCTGATCACCCTGGACGAGGAGTTCCTGCCGCGCTGGGCGGCGGAGCACGGCAAGCCGGCCGGGTCGACGGTGGCCGATCTGCGCTCCGACCCCGAGCTGCTGGCCGAGGTGCAGCGCGCGGTGGACGACGGCAACGCGGCGGTCTCCAAGGCGGAGTCGGTCCGCAAGTTCCGCATCCTGCCGGCGCAGTTCACGGAGGAGTCGGGGCATGTCACGCCCTCGCTCAAGCTGAAGCGGAACGTCGTGGCGAAGGACTTCGCCGACGAGATCGAGGCGATCTACACCGCGTGACGTGACGCGCGGCCGGGCGGTGCGTGCCGACACCCACCGCCCGCCGGCCCTCGTACGACACCGCCCGCCGGCCTCGTACGACACCGTCCGCCGGCCTCGTACGGATCTCTCAGAGCAGGGCCTCCAGGCGCCGGGCGAGCAGGTCCCAGCGCCAGCGCTCCTCCACCCACGCGCGGCCGCGCTCGCCCATCCGCCGGCGCAGCGCGGGGTCGCCGAGCAGGGCGACGATCCGCTCGGCGGCCGCGTCCGGGGAGCCGCCGGGCACCACCCAGCCGGTCTCGCCGTCGAGCACCGCGTCCGGCGCGCCCCCGGAGTCGCCCGCGACCACCGGCAGCCCGGTGGCCGACGCCTCCAGATAGACGATGCCCAGGCCCTCGACGTCCAGCCCGCCCCGGCGGGTGCGGCACGGCATGGCGAACACGTCGCCGGCGCCGTAGTGGGCCGGCAGTTCCTCCCACGGCACCGGGCCGGTGAAGACCACGGAGCCGCGCACCCCCGTGGCGTCGGCGAGCTTCTCCAGGTCGGCGCGGTAGGGCCCGCCGCCGACGATCAGCAGGACGGCGTCGGGCACGGCCGCGAGGATCTGCGGCATTGACCGGATGAGGGTGTCCTGCCCCTTGCGCCGCACGAGGCGGGAGACGCAGACGACGACCGGCCGCTCGGACAGCCCGAGCCGGGCCCGGACCTCGTCGCCGCCGGAGCCGGGGTGGAAGGTCTTCTCGTCGACCCCGGGGGGCAGGTGCGCCATGCGCGCGGCGGCCTCGGGCGAGAGGGCGGAGGCGATCCGGGAGCGGGTGTACTCGCCCAGATAGGTGATGGTGTCCGTGGCCTCGCCGACGCGGCGCAGCAGCTGCCGGGAGCCGGGCAGCTGGGCCCAGCCGGCCTCGTGGCCATGGGTGGTGGCGACCAGCCGCCGGGCGCCGGCCGCCCGCAGCGCGGGGGCCATCAGCCCGAGCGGTGCCGCCGCGCCGAACCAGACCGAGGTGCAGCCGTGTTCCCGCAGCAGCTCGGTGGCCCGCCGGGTGGCCCGCGGGGTCGGCAGCAGCATGGTGGTGCGGTCGCGCACGACGGTGAACGGCTGCTGGGCGTCGAACCGCGCGGTGGCCTCGACGCCCTCGCGGTCCCGCTTCCAGGTGGAGGCGTAGACGACGACCCGCCCGGGGTCCAGCCGCAGCGCGATGTTGTGCAGAAATGCCTGAATCCCGCCGGGACGGGGCGGGAAGTCGTTGGTCACGATCAGGGTCTTGTCCATCGCCTGCCGACAGTAGCGGGTCCGCGCGGGTCGCCCGCCGACGGCCCGTGCCGTGCGCCATGATGCAGCGACAACGACCCGACATTCGCGGCGCAGCGCACCGCATCAGGACGAGGCGGACCATGACAGAGGGCAGCACCCGGCAGCACGGCGCCGCGCGGTGGGGCGGCGCGGCCGTCCCCCTGGTGGTGTGGGGTGCGACCCGGCTGGTGCTGCTGCTCTGCGTGTTCAAGGTGATCTGGGTGCCCGGCCCGGACGTCACCAGCGACATCTCGGTGATCTACCAGGGCTGGTACGAGGTGCTGAAGACGGGCACCTTTCCGCTCGACGACGTGACCTGGCAGTACCCGCCGGCGGCGGCGCTGCCCGTGCTCGCCCCGGGGCTGCTGCCGTTCCTGGACTACCCGGCCGCCTTCTTCTGTCTCGCCTTCCTGGCCGACGCGGCCGTCCTCGCGGTGCTGCTGAGGATCGGCCGGCGGCCGGGCCGGCGCGCGGCCGGGGCGTGGGTGTGGGTGGCCGGGGTGCCGCTGCTCGGCCCGACCGCGTACGCCCGTTACGACCTGATGGTGACGGCGGTGGCGGTGGCGGCGCTGCTCGTCGCGGGGCGCAGTCCGCGCGCGGCGGGGGCGCTCACCGCGTTCGGCGCGCTGCTGAAGGTGTGGCCCGCGCTGCTGCTGGTGGGCAGCCCGCGGGGGCACCGCACCCGGGACATGTGGAGCACGGCCGTGGTCACCGCCGTGGCGATCGCCCTGCTGTTCGCGGCGGCGATGCCGGGCGCGCTGGCGTTCCTGGTCTTCCAGCGCGACCGGGGCACCGAGATCGAGTCCCTGGGGTCGCTGGTGTTCCATGTGGCCCGGCACTTCGGCTGGCAGGGGCAGGTGCTGCTGAACTACGGCTCGGTGGAGTTCCTCGGGCCGTTCGTGCCGCTGGTGAGCGGCACCGCGCTGATGCTGACCGTGCTGGCCTTCGCCTGGCTGCTGGTGTGGCGGCTGCGCGCCCGCGCGTTCACGCCCAGCACGCCGTACGACGCGGCGTTCGCGGCGGTGCTGCTGTTCACCACCACCAGCCGGGTGATCAGCCCGCAGTACATGGTCTGGCTGGTGGGGCTGGCGGCGGCCTGCATGACGCTGCGCGCGAGCCGCCAGGGGTTGCCCGCGGTGCTCGTGCTCGGCGCGACGGGCATGACGCTGCTGGAGTTCCCCATCTGGTTCTCGCACGTGGTCGCGAGCGACCCGCTCGGCATCGCCCTGCTGTCCGTGCGCAACGGGCTGCTGGTCGCGGCGACGGTGGTCTCGTGCCGGCGGCTGTGGGTGTCCACGGTGCCCTCGCTCCGCGCGGCGCCGGGCCTCGCGGAGCCGGACCCCGGGCGCCCGGGGTTCAGCGCAGACGCCGGTGGGCATACGCGCGCCAGCTCGCCGTGAACTCCTCCTGGCCGGTGCCCAGCACCTGGCGCAGCGCGGCGTCCAGCGGCGCCCGCCCCTCCCCCACCGTCCGGTAGAGCTCGACGAGCCGCTCCGCGCCCCAGCGCTCGGCGATCATCTCGCAGGCCAGCCAGCCGCGTTCGTAGGCCAGCGCCAGCCGCTCGCCGCCGCCGGAGAAGGCGAAGTCGCCGTCGGCGGGCAGCTCCCGCGGCGGCCGGCCGGCGGCGACGGCGCGGGCCAGGGCGGGGGCGTTCTGGTGGGCGGTGCGCCCGGTGCCCCGGTAGCCCACCCAGTCGGCGAACCCCTCGGACAGCCACAGCGGGGTGGCCGGCGAGGTGGCGGAGCGGGTGGCGACATGGGTGGCCTCGTGGGTGAGCACCACCTCGCGGCCCTCCTCGCCCAGGGAGTGGTACGCCTCCGGGTTGACGACGATCCGGTCGGCGGGCGCCGCGCCGGAGCCGCCGACCTCCCCGGTGGTGACGGCCGCTATGTCGCGGTAGCCGGCCGCGGGCGCGCCGAGCAGCTGCCCCATGCCCGCGACGGAGGCGGGCACGAGCAGCACCACGCGGCGGGCCCAGGGGCGGCGCCACGCCCGGTCCACCGCCGGTACGGCCCGGTCGGCGGCGCGGGCCAGGGCGCGCAGGCGCTCGGGGTCCTGCCCCACGCCGAGGACGAGGCCGTGCTCGCCGCGCACGGCGTCGACGGGGCCCTGCTCCCACAGCGGACGGGCGCCGGTGGTGCTGTCGGCCGCGGCGTACCAGCGGCCGTCGCGCTCGGTGAGGGTGAGCCGGCGCGCGGCGGTGACGGGCGCGGTGTCGTGGCCCGCGATGCGGTGGTCGAGGTCGACCTCGACGGCGACACGGCGGCCGCCGCCGGGGACGGGGGCGGGCGGGAAGCCGCCCCGGCGGGTGAGCCGGTAGCGCCACTCGGCGAGCGGCACCTCGCGCAGGTTGTCGAACAGGCGCCTCTGCCGGTCGCGGTAGTCGGTGGCGGCCGGGTCCACGGCGGCGAGGAAGGCGCCCGCGTCGCGGGCGAGGAGGGCGGCGGACCACCGGTCCAGCAGGGTCTGGATGGCGCGGTCCTCGCGGTCGGCGGCGCCGGGGGCGGCCCCGCAGCCGACGAGCGCGGCGAGCAGGGCGACGGCCACCGGGCAGGCCCCCCACCGTGCTGTGCGTCGCTGTCTCGCCACGCGGCACAGCGTACGAGGCGGGGGCGTGCGCCCGCGCACGCGGTTTCGGTCACACCCTCCCGGGGGCGGCGGCCGGGGGCCCGGACCCGTACGGACCGGGCCCGCGCCCGTGACGCCAGGACCCGGCCCCGGCCCGGACCCGTACGGACCGAGCTCAGGGGCGCGTCACCGACGACACCGGCATCATCCCGACCGGGTCGTACCGCACGTTCGCCCCCGGGTACGGCGCGTGCACCACCTGCCCGTTCCCCACGTACATCCCCACATGGCTCGCGTCCGCGCGGTAGATGACGAGGTCCCCGGGCTGCGCCTGGGAGAGCGGCACCTGCCGCCCCGCGTACCGCTGCGCCTGCGAGGTGCGCGGCAGGGCGACGCCGGCCTGCCGGTACGACCACTGGGTGAGCCCCGAGCAGTCGAAGCCGCCGGGGCCGGCCGAGCCCCAGACGTAGGGGCGGCCGACGGCCTGCCGGGCGGCGGCCACGGCCGCGGCGGCGCGGCTGGAGGAGGGCACGGAGCCGGACATGTGCGGGAGCGCGGCGTCGGGGCGCGCGCCCTCGCGGGAGGCGCGGCCGAGCTCCGCGCGCTGTTCGGCGGTGAGCGAGTTGAGCATCCGGCGGGCGGCGCCGAGCTTGCGTTCGACTTCCTTCTTGTGGCGGGCGACCTCGGCCCGGCCGCGTTCGAGCTCGACGAGCTTGTCCCGGGCCTCCGCGCGCTGCTGCTCCAGCCAGCGCTGGGCCTCCTGGAGGGACCGGAGTTCGCCGGCCTGGCGGCTGCTGATGCGGTCGAGGGTGACGGCCTTGTCGAGATAGCCGTCGGGGTCCTCGGAGAGCATCAGGGCGATGGTGGGGTCGACGCCGCCCGAGCGGTACTGCGCGCCCGCGACCGCGCCCAGCGCGCCCCGCATGCGGTTGACCCGCTCCTGGCCGCGGGCGACGCGGTCCTGGAGCCGGTCGGCCGCCGCGCGCAGCCGGTCGGTGCGCTCGTCCGCCGCGTTGTACTTCTCGGTGGCCCGCTCGGCCTGCTCGTAGAGCCGGTCCACCGTCGCCCGTACGGAGGCGGCGGAGTCACCGGGGTCGGCGACCGCGGGCGGCGCGGCCGACAGGGCCGCCGCGGCGGTGGCCGCGGCGGCGGACAGGACGGTGACCCGGGTCGTCGTCCGGTCCTGGCCGGGTTGCGAGGCACGGCGATGGGACGCCAAGGGAAGCGCCACTCCCTTCCGCTGAGGGCAGCCCCCTGCCGCCCGGGGAACGGGCGGACGACGCGCGGACGTGCAGGTGTCCGGGAACTGCGCGGCAGACAGTAGCCGTGCGAGCGCGGAGCGTTCAAAGACCGCGCGCGGCACGTGACGCGACGCCCCGCCGTCAGACGCAGGTCACCGGCGGGGCGGGGCGTCAGCGGAGGACGCCGGGATTCGCCCGAACGGGCGGGGTGTCGGTGTGGCGGATGGGGGTATCGGGTTCCGTCGGGCTCGTCGCCCGGGGAACCGGTCGGAATCGGACACGCGCGGACCGATCCGTGCCCGGCCGATCCGCCGAACGGTCCCCTCCGGGGCGTCAGCCGATCCGGACGCCGAACTGGAACGGCATGTTGTTGATCGATTCGTAGCGCACATTGGTCCCGGTGCGCGGGGCGTGCAGCACCTGGCCGTTGCCCGCGTACAGGCCCACGTGGTGCAGGTCCCCGTAGAAGATCACCAGGTCGCCGGGCTTGAGCTCGTCGCGGCCGATCCGGGTGCCGGCGTTGGCCTGGTCCTGGGAGATCCGCGGCAGCTTGACGCCGACCTGGGCGTAGGCCCAGCCGGTGAAGCCGGAGCAGTCGAAGGAGTTGGGGCCGGTGGCGCCGTAGACGTACGGCGTGCCGATCTTGGTCTTGCCGGCGGCCAGCGCCGCGCCGCCGCGGCCGGAGGCGGGCACCTCCTTGTTGCTCGCGGCCTCCGCCTGCTCCTGGCCGGCCCGGCTGGCGCGCTGCTCCTGCTCCTGGATCTCCTGGCGCTCCTGGGCGGTCAGGGTGTTGAGGAGCTTCTGGGCCTCGGCGAGCTTGCCCTGGACCTCGGACTTCTTCTCGCCGAGCTCCTTGCGGGTGGTCTCCAGGTCGGCGAGCTTGGTGGTGGCCTCGGTGCGCTGCTGGGTGAGCGTGCGCTGCTTGTCGGCGATCTTCCGGAGCGCCTCGACCTGCTTGCCGCTGAGCTGCTGGAGCGTGGAGGCCTTCGCGAGGTACGAGTCCGGGTCGGAGGAGAGCAGCAGCTGGAGGGAGGGGTCGATACCGCCGGAACGATACTGCGCGGTGGCCATGGAACCGAGCCCGCCGCGCAGCTTGTTGAGCTCGTCCTGGCCGCGGGCGACCTTGTCGCGCAGGCCCTCGACCTGCTTCTCCAGCTCGCCCTGCTTCTCCTTGGCGCCGTTGAACTTCTCGGTGGCGACCTCGGCCTCTTCGTAGAGCTTGTCGACCTTCGCCTTGACCTCGCTCTTGGTCGGCTTGGGGTCGGCGTGGGCGGCCTGTGACGTGAGGGCGACGGCGGCCGCCGCGGTCGCGGTGAGCACGGTCACGCGAGCGCGGGTCGGCTGCTTAGGACGACGGTGGGACGCCACGGAGGCGAGCTCCTTATTCCTTCAGCCGCCTACCGGGTCACGAGTGAGGGGTACGAGGCCCCGGCTCCGCGGGACGGTCTCCCCCTGCGACCGGCACGGCGGACTCGGCGGTACCTCCGCCGACACCCCGGATGGGTGATCGACCGCGCGAAGGTGCCCCGACCTTAGTGACCTTCTTGTGATCGGTTCAAATCCTCATGAGAAAAATCTCTGTCATGAAGGGCATAATTTACGATTGTTGGACGGCCAGTGATGATCGACTGACGCTGTGTTCGCTTCGGAACGTCAAATGCGCGAAAGCCGCTTGAGGAGCAGAACGGACGCGACCGGCCGGGCCCCGGCCCGCGCCACCCCGTCGGCCACTTCCCGGTCCGTGGAGACCACGACCACCGGGCGGCCCGGCGGTTCGGCCCGCACCAGGCGGCGGATCAGTTCGTCGGCCGTCTGCCCCGGCTTGCTGAACAGCACCCGCACCCCGCGGGGCGGCGCCAGCAGCACCGGCGCGGCCAACTCGGCCCCGTCGAAGACACAGGTGACCTCCGCGCCGGTCTGGGCGGCCAGCATGGACAGCCCGCCCAGCAGCCGCAGCCGCTGCTTCTCCAGCGGCATCGTGGGATAGCCGGTCTTGGTGACGTTGTAGCCGTCCACCACCAAGTGCGCCTGCGGCAGCGCGAGCAACTGGTCGAGCAGCGCCGGATCGGTCTCCGACAGCGCCCGGCTGGCGATGTCCTTGGGCGTCATCCGGCCCGGCTCCACCGCGTCGACCGTGTCCGCGGGGCGCACCGACGCCGGCGGCAGCGCCAGCTCGCGCCGCAGCCCCTGGGCGGCCTCCAGCACGGTGTCCAGCAGCAGCCGCGCCCGCATGTCCTCGACGCTGCGGCCCTCCCGCACGGCCCGCCGGCTGGCCTCCAGCGCGGCCTCGGTCTCCGACAGCCGGGCCCTGAGCCGGCGCGCCTCGCTGTCGGCCGCCGCCTTCTCGGCCGCGGCGGCGGCCCGCACCGCCTCCAGCTCGGCCACCGCCTTGCGCACGGCGGCCTCGCCGCGCCGGACGTCGCTCAGCGCGCCGCGCAGCTTGCGCTGGAGGGAGTCGGCCTCCTTGCGCGCCGACTCCAGCTCGGCGCGGGCGCGTTCGGCCTCCGCCCGCGCGGCGCCGCGCACCTCGGCCAGCTCCGCCCGCAGCCGCTGCACCTCGCGCGCGGTCTCCTCGTCGGCCCGCTCGGCGCTGGCGCGCTGGGCCTCCTCGCCGGCGGCGGCCACCAGCTTGACCCAGCCGACCGGGCGCAGCACATAGGCCACCGCGGCCACGTCCAGGGGGTCGGCGGCGGCCGGCGGCGCGCCGGCCTCCAGGGCGGCGGCGAGCTCGTGCTGCCGCTCGCGCACCAGCTCGCCGATCCGCTGGCGGAACGCGGGGTGGCTCTCCAGCGCCGCGGCCATGGCGTTGCCGGCGAACTTGGCGCGGCGGGTCGGCGTGAAGCGGGCGTACTGGCGCAGCTGCGGGGGGAGTTCGGCGAGGGTCAGACCGCCGAAGGCGTCCGCGACCAGCGCGACGACCCGTCGCCGCACGCCCTCCGGCAGCGGGTGGTCGAGCACCTCCGCGCTCTCCGCGGCACCGGCGGGCTCGTCGGCCGCGTCATCGCCGCCCGTCCGCTCCACCACGTCTCACTCACCCACTGACTCTCTCGACCGCTCGCTCGCTCCGACCGTCACCGCCGGACCCCCTCACCCCGAGATCCTCGGGCATCCGCCGGTGCGCTGTCGAACTGTGGACGCACCTGCCGTAACCCTACGGCCTGGGAGACAGGGCGCGGAGCGGGCGGCCGGGGCGCGTGTGCCCGGCGAGGCGCCCTGTGCGCGGCGCGCCCGTTACGCCATGATCTGTCCGTGATCCGGAAGGTGCTTCTGCTCGGCTCGGGCGTGGTCCGCGGCACCCGCCCGTCGGTGACCAACACGCTGATCGCGGTCTGCGCCCTGGTCTTCCTGCTGGGCCCGGTGTCCGGGCTGAACCCCGGGTACGGCACGGACGAGGCGCTGCTCGCCGCCCAGGCCGACTACTTCGAGCGCTGGGGCGTGGTCCCCGTGGAGCTGCTGAGCGGCGCCGCGGCGCCGCTGCTCACCCCGTTCACGGCCCTGTTCGTCCATGGCGGCTGGCTGCACCTCCTGGGCAATCTGCTCTTCCTCCACGTCTTCGGCGGCATGGCGGAGGAGCGGCTGGGACGGGCCGGGTTCGCCCTCTTCTACGGGGTCACCGGCTATCTGGCGCTGCTGGGGTACGCCCTCGCCCACGCCGGTTCCGCCCAGACGCTGGTCGGGGCGTCCGGGGCGATCTCGGGGGTGCTGGGGGCCTTTCTCCACTTCTTCCCGAGAGCGCGCGTCACCAGCCTCTTCCCCTTCCTCTTCTTTCTGCCGCTGCGCTTTCCGGCCTGGATGGTGCTGCTCTTCTGGTTCGCCCTCCAGTGGCTGGCCGCCCGCGCCGCCCACGACGGGCCCGGCGTGGCCTACCTCGCCCATCTGGTGGGCTTCTCGCTCGGCTTCCTCTGGGCCTGGGGGCACTCGTGGCTCGGGGGGCGCCGGGGGCGGGAGGCTAGAGTGAGCGGCGCAGCCCGGGTCAGTGAGGGCTGCGGTCCTGCGGGGACGCCCCCCGGACCCCCGGATAGGAGCCAGCCGTGATCACCGCGATCGTGCTCATCAAGACCAGCGTCGACCGGATTCCCGAGATCGCCGAGCGCATCGCGGCGCTCGAGTCGGTGAGCGAGGTCTATTCGGTCACGGGCACCTACGATCTGGTGGCCATGGTCCGGGTGGCCCGGCACGACGATCTGGCGGATGTCATCCCGGGCCGGATCAGCAAGATCCCCGGCGTCGAGGCCACGGACACGCACGTGGCGTTCCGCACCTACTCCCAGCACGACCTGGAGGCCGCGTTCGCCATCGGCCTGGACTCCTGAGGCCGTTCAGTCCTTCACCGGGACGCAGCGGCCGCCCTCGGTGCGGTAGGTCCACCGGGCGCCGTCGCGGACCAACTCCCGCACGGCGCGCAGAAAGCGCTCGATGTGCTCGTCCGGGGTGCCCGCCCCGAAGCTGACGCGCAGCGCGCCGAGCGGCGCCTCCCCCGCGGCGGTCCCGGCCGCCCCGCACTCCCCGGGCTCCTCCGGGCCGCCGCCGAGGAGCGTCCGCACCAGCGGATGGGCGCAGAACAGCCCGTCGCGCACCCCGATCCCGTACTCCGCGGAGAGCGCGGCGGCGAGGTGCGAGCTGTTCCAGCCGTCCACCACGAAGGAGATGACGCCGACGCGCGGGGCGTCGTCGCCGAACAGCGACAGCACCCGCGCCCCGGGCACGGCCGCGAGGCCCTCCCGGACCCGGGTCACGAGCTCCTGTTCGCGGGCGACGAGGCCCTCGAAGCCGGCCTCGGTGAGCGCCGCGCAGGCGGAGGCGATGGCGTACGCGCCGATGACGTTGGGCGAGCCGGCCTCGTGCCGGGCGACGGTGGTGTGCCAGTCGACGGTCACGGCGCCGTCGGCGCCCCGGGTCACCGTGCGGCTGGCGCCGCCGCCCGCGAGGTACGGCTCGGCCTCCCGCAGCCAGTCGGCGCGCCCGGCGAGCACCCCGGAGCCGAAGGGCGCGTACAGCTTGTGCCCGGAGAAGGCGACCCAGTCGACGTCCAGCTCCGCGATGTCCACGGGGTGGTGGGGGGCGAGCTGGGCCGCGTCGAGGACGATCCGCGCGCCATGCGCGTGCGCGACGGCCGCCAACTCCCGTACCGGCCACAGCTCCCCGGTCACATTGGACGCGCCCGTCACACACACCAGGGCGGGGCCCTGGGGGGTCGCGTCGGCGAGCGCGCGCTCCAGGGCGGCCACGGCCTGCCGGTGCGTACGGGGCGCCGGGAGGTGGGTGACGTGGCAGTCCCGCCGCCGCTGCCAGGGCAGCAGCGCGGCGTGGTGCTCGGTCTCGAAGACGTGCACCCGGGTGCCGGCCGGGAGGGCGGCGGCCAGCAGGTTGAGGGAGTCGGTGGTGGAGCGGGTGAAGACCACCTGGTCGTCCTCGCGGCAGCCGAGGAACGCGGCGACGGTGGCGCGGCTGGTCTCGAACAGCTCGGTGGACAGCTGGGAGAGGTGACCGGCTCCCCGGTGCACGCTGCCGTAATACGGCGCGTAGGCAGCCACGTCGTCCCAGACGCGGCGCAGGGCGGGGGCGCTCGCCGCGTAGTCGAGGGCGGCGTAGGCGACCTCGCCCCCGGTCACGAGCGGGACGCGGACGTCCGCCCCCAGGACGGGGAGCGGGGCGCGGCCGGGCCCGGCGGCGGGAGAGCCGGCGGCAGCGGCGGTGGTGGCCGGAGAGCTGACGGCGGGGGCGGCGACGGTGGTGACGGACATGGCGAACTCCGGTGCGGTGCGGGCGACTTCGCCGCGTCGGGGCGGATGACCGCCGCCGGTGCGAGGTCGCCGATGGGCGTGCGATGGCGTACGGAGTACGGGCCTGCCCGGGGGCGCGTCCCCCCGGGCACGCCCTAGCGCATTCGCTGCGTCACGGAAAGGTTCTCCCTCGAGGACCAGGACCCCTGGAGTGGCGAGGGGTCCGCGCTTGCCGCAGACCTCGCTGCCTGCGACCTGGTCATCACCCGGGGCACCCCGCCACGGACGGAGGGTTGCCGGACAGCGGGCCGGGGCCTGTTCGCTGTCGCTCGTGACCTGGGAGCAGTATGCCAAACGATCGCCGGGGCGCAACGGGTTCGTCCGCATCCCGGACGCGGGGCCCGGGGCGCGGCGCGGCCCCTCACGGGCGCGGGGGGGGGGGGGGGGGGGGGGGGGGGGG
>NZ_JBPQTV010000158.1:0-14851 GCF_051386515.1 Streptomyces sp. URMC 123
CACCGTGCGGGTTGTTTCTTCGGCTCCCCCTGGGAGCATGTGCGCCGCGCTGCGGGGGCACCCCGCCACGTCCCCTCGGGCCGGTAGCGCGTCGCGCCCGCGGTGGGGGGTGGACAACCATCGGTGGTTGCGGCCGTCCCTCGGCTTCCCGCCCGTCTTCGTTTCTCCGGCGAAGCCGGAGCTGTGCGGCAGGTCGCGATTACGGCTCAGCCAGGCACGCAGAGCGCGCGACCCCCCACCCCGCTTTGTGCGCCCGAACCAGCCGGAGGGGACGTAGCGGGGTGCCCCCGCAGCGCGGCGCAAGAGAAAAACCCCTACCCCCGCCCCGAAGGGGCGGGAAAGCTTGTGACGCTCACGCCACGGACAACGTGACCCCGGTCGTCGCGCAAACCCGCCCGGAGGGCACCCCGTACCCCGGTGCGGCACCGACCCCCGCACCCCAGGGGCGCAAAAACACCACCCCACCCCCGGCCGAAGGCCGGGAAACGCAGCGACGGTCACGTCACGGACGACCCACAACGGGAACGTCGGTCAACCCGCCCGGAGGGCGATGGCGTACGGTTGACGGCTGCCCAGTACGTCAGAAGGGGGCCAGGTGGCCGCGCCGCAGGATGCCGCAGTCGACGCCGATTCCGTCCGGGACCGGGATTCCGTACGGGACCGGGAGATCGGAGTCGAGCAGGAGCACCTGGACCGGGTGTACCGCCGCCTCGAGGAGAAGATCCACGAGGCGGAGTTCCTGATGGACGACGCCGCCCGCCGCGGCCAGGTCGGCACGCCCGGCGCGTACGCCGAGCGGGACGCCCAGGTCTTCCGGGCCGGCCTCCACCTCAACCGGCTGAACAGCGAGTTCGAGGACTTCCTCTTCGGCCGCATCGACCTCCTCCTCGGCAAGGACGGCGAGCGCGGCCCGGACGGCGCGTACACCTCCGTGGAGCCCGCGGAGGACGCCGTACGGGACGACCGCGCCGAGATCGCCGAGACGCTGCACATCGGCCGGCTGGGGGTGCTCGACGCCGACTACAGCCCGCTGGTGATCGACTGGCGCGCGCCCGCCGCCGCGCCGTTCTACCGGTCCACGCCCAAGGACCCGGGCCGCGTGGTGCGCCGCCGGGTGATCCGCAGCAAGGGCCGCCAGGTGCTGGGCGTGGAGGACGACCTCATGCGCCCGGAGCTGACCGCGTTCCTGGACGGCGTCGAGCTGCCCGTGGTCGGTGACGGCGCGCTGATGGCGGCGCTGGGCCGGGCCCGCAGCCACACGATGCGGGACATCGTCGCCTCGATCCAGGCCGAGCAGGACCTGGTCATCCGCGCCCCCGCGGCCTCCGTCACCGAGGTGAGCGGCGGCCCCGGCACCGGCAAGACGGCCGTCGCCCTGCACCGCGCCGCGTATCTGCTCTACCGCGACCGGCGCCGCTACTCCGGCGGCATCCTCGTGGTCAGCCCCACCCCGCTGCTGGTCGCCTACACCGAGGGCGTGCTGCCCTCGCTCGGCGAGGAGGGCCAGGTGGCGATCCGGGCCGTCGGCTCGCTCGTGGACGGCGCGGAGGCGACGGAGTACGACGAGCCGGCCGTCTCCCGGGTCAAGGGCTCGTCCCGGATGCTCCCGGTGCTCCGCAAGGCGGCCCGGGGCGCCCTGGAGTCGCCGGACGCGCCGGACCGGCTGCGGGTGGCGGCCTTCGGCTCCCGGCTGGAGCTGGGCCCCGAGGACCTCCGGCGCGTCCGGAGCACCGCCCTGGGCGGCACCGCGCCGGTCAACCTGTTGCGCCCCCGGGCCCGCCGGCTGCTGCTGGACGCGCTGTGGGCCCGGTCCGGCGCCGGCCGCCGGCACTCGGACCCGGAGCTGGCCGCCGAGGCGCGCCAGGGCTTCGACGAGGACGTCTCCACCGAGCAGGTCTTCCTGGACTTCCTGGACGCCTGGTGGCCCGAGCTCACCCCGCGCGGGGTGCTCGCGGCGATGGCCGACGAGCGGCGGCTGGGCCGCTGGGCCCGCCGGGTGCTCCAGCCGCGCGAGGTGCGGCTCGTGGCGCGCTCCCTGCGGCGCCTGGGGCCCGACGGGCGGGGCCCCCTCTCGGTGCACGACGTGGCGCTCCTGGACGAGCTCCAGACGCTGCTGGGCGCGCCCGCGCGGCCCCGGCGGCGCGAGGTCGACCCGCTCGACCAGCTCACCGGCCTGGAGGAGCTCACCACCTTCGCCGACCGCGCCGGCGGCGGGCGCCGCGGCCGCGACGAGCGGCGCGAGGAGGAGCGCACCGAGTACGCGCATGTGATCGTCGACGAGGCGCAGGACCTCACGCCCATGCAGTGGCGGATGGTGGGCCGGCGCGGCCGGACCGCCACCTGGACGGTCGTCGGCGACCCGGCGCAGTCGTCCTGGTCCGACCCGGACGAGGCGGCGGCCGCCCGTGACGAGGCGCTGGGCAACCGCCCCCGCCGCGCCTTCACGCTGACCGTGAACTACCGCAACCCGGCGGAGATCGCCGAGCTGGCCTCCCGGGTGCTGGCGCTGGCGATGCCGGGGATGCGGGCGCCGCGGGCGGTGCGCTCCACCGGGCTGCGCCCCCGCTTCGCCGTGGCCGGGGACGACCTCGCCGGGGCGGTGCGGGCGGAGGCCCGCCGGCTGCTGGACGAGGTGGACGGCACGGTGGGCGTGGTGGTCGCCATGGGCCGGCGGGCCGAGGCCCGCCGCTGGCTGGCGGACCTGGGCGACCGGGTGGTCGCGCTGGGCAGCCTGGAGGCCAAGGGGCTGGAGTACGACGCCACGCTGGTGGTCTCGCCCGCCGAGATCGCGGACGAGTCCCCGGCGGGGCTGCGGGTGCTGTACGTGGCGCTGACCAGGGCGACCCAGCAGCTGACCGTGGTCTCGGGCGAGCGGGACGCGCCGGACGAGGCGGGCGTGCCGGACCTGCTGCGGGACTGACCGTGCCGGACCTGCTGCGGGACCGACCGTGCCGGACCCGCCGCGGGACCGACCGGGGGCCGGTCGCCCCCGTCCGCGGGGCCGGCCCGTGCCGCCGCGGAGGTGACACGCTGCCCGCCGAGATGACACACAACGGGGGAATCGTTCCTGCGGAGGGGTGGAAATGCCGCTGGGGGAATCGCCATCGGGATCGGTTTGTTAGCCTGGAGGTGACACCGGCTCGATCCAAGCCCCCGGGCCCAACCTTCGTCGCTTCGAGCGACCACTTGCCGCGAGGCGAGCATGGCGGGTCGGTGTCACCAAAGCCTGAGGGAAGGGCGCCTCTCCGCGATGGAGGGGCGCCCTTTTCGTTGCGCGCGTGGTGCCGTCGGCGGCCGCCGCGGTCCCGGGCCGCCCCGGACCGCCCCCTGTCGTCCCGCGACGTGGAAGATTCGTTCCGAAAACACGCCCTGGTTACCGTGTACCGGCAGGTAGGTGGGACGATCGGACGGCGCGCCCGGTGATCCCGGCGCCGCGCACCACAGCGAAATGGGAAAGCAGAGGAAGCAGGCCATGGCAACGGCGCCCAGCGTCTCGTACTCGATGACGGTTCGACTGGAGGTTCCGGCGAGCGGGACCGCGGTCAGCCAGCTCACCACCGCCGTGGAGTCCTCCGGAGGGTCGGTGACCGGCCTCGACGTCACCGCCTCCGGGCACGAGAAGCTCCGGATCGACGTCACCATGGCCACCACCTCCACCGAGCACGCCGACGAGATCGTCGAGAAGCTGCGCGGCATCGAGGGCGTCGTCCTGGGCAAGGTCTCCGACCGTACGTTCCTGATGCACCTCGGCGGCAAGATCGAGATGGCGTCCAAGCACCCCATCCGCAACCGTGACGACCTCTCGATGGTCTACACCCCCGGTGTGGCGCGGGTCTGCATGGCGATCGCCGAGAACCCCGAGGACGCCCGCCGGCTGACCATCAAGCGCAACTCCGTCGCGGTCGTGACGGACGGCTCCGCCGTGCTGGGCCTGGGCAACATCGGCCCCAAGGCCGCGCTGCCCGTCATGGAGGGCAAGGCCGCCCTCTTCAAGCGCTTCGCCGGCATTGACGCCTGGCCGATCTGCCTGGACACCCAGGACACCGACGAGATCGTCGCGATCGTCAAGGCGATCGCCCCGGGCTTCGCCGGCATCAACCTGGAGGACATCTCCGCGCCGCGCTGCTTCGAGATCGAGGCGCGGCTGCGCGAGGCCCTGGACATCCCCGTCTTCCACGACGACCAGCACGGCACGGCCATCGTCGTGCTCGCCGCCCTCACCAACGCGCTGCGCGTGGTGGGCAAGGCGATCGGCGATGTGCGGGTCGTGATGTCGGGCGCCGGCGCCGCCGGCACCGCCATCCTCAAGCTGCTGATCGCGGCCGGTGTGAAGCACGCGGTGGTGGCCGACATCCACGGCGTGGTGCACGCCGAGCGGCCCGACCTCGTGGACGCCCACCCCGACTCGCCGCTGCGCTGGATCGCCGACAACACCAACCCCGAAGGCGTCACCGGCACCCTGCGGCAGGCCGTGCGCGGGGCGGACGTCTTCATCGGCGTCTCGGCCCCCAACGTCATCGGCGGCGAGGACGTCGGCGCCATGGCGGACGACGCCATTGTGTTCGCACTCGCGAATCCGGACCCGGAGATCGACCCGGCCGTGGCCCGCCGGACGGCCGCCGTGGTGGCCACCGGCCGCAGCGACTTCCCCAACCAGATCAACAACGTCCTGGTCTTCCCGGGCGTCTTCCGCGGCCTGCTGGACGCCCAGTCGCGCACGGTGAACACCGAGATGATGCTCGCCGCGGCCACCGCCCTGGCGAACGTCGTCACCGAGGACGAGCTCAACCCGAACTACATCGTGCCCAGCGTCTTCAACGACAAGGTCGCGGGCGCGGTCGCCGGGGCCGTCCGGGAGGCCGCGAAGGGCACCGGCGCGGCCGCTGTGACGGGCACCACGGCCGTCTAGCGCTCGCCCTCGGGGGCGCCGGTGACGCCCGGACCGGGGCTGTGACCGGCGCCACCACCGGCGGCGCCGATCACTGTGAGAGGCGCCACGGCCGCCCTCCGGCGGCGCGTCGCGGGGCTTTCGGCCCCCGGCGTCCCCCTAGGCTGTCCGGCAGGCATACGGCCGCGACCGGCGAGCGCGAGCGGGCGGAGCGAGCCCTGCGGTGCGCTGCCGGAAGCCGACGGAGCGTCACCATCGCCGATGCGGTGGCGCTTTTCGTGTGACTCCCCAGGGCGCCGGATTGGCTTTCCCGCCACCGGTGGGGGCAGGATGCGTATCCGGGCGCGGGGGTCCGCCATACGGACCCGGGTCCGGGCACTGTCCGAGGGCCCTGGCAGCATCGGCTTCGCTGGACCAAACATGCGGCTCCGCCGCGTGGCACGCCTCATAGGCAAGAAAAACACGGGAGTAAGAACATGAACCGCAGTGAGCTGGTGGCCGCTCTGGCCGACCGCGCCGAGGTGACCCGCAAGGACGCCGACGCCGTTCTGGCCGCCCTCGCCGAGGTGACCGGCGAGGTCGTCGCCAAGGGCGACGAGAAGGTCACCATCCCCGGCTTCCTGACCTTCGAGCGCACCCACCGTGCCGCTCGCACCGCGCGCAACCCGCAGACCGGCGAGCCGATCCAGATCGCCGCCGGCTACAGCGTGAAGGTCTCGGCCGGCTCGAAGCTCAAGGAAGCCGCCAAGGGCAAGTGAGTGGCCGGCGGCCGGTGACGGCCGCCCGGCTCCGAACGCGAAAGGGCGGTCACCCCTCGGGGGTGACCGCCCTTTTCGTGTCGCCCTCGCCGCGCCGGGCGCCTCGTGGGGCCCGCGGGACGGCAGAAGGCCCGTGGCGCGCTCGTACGGCGTTCCACGGGCCTTCGGCGTTGTCACGCGGCCTTGGGGGCCCTTACGCGGACCGGGGCAGCTCCACGTTCGCGCCCAGCTTCACGAGCTTCTCCATGAAGTTCTCGTAGCCGCGGTTGATCAGGTCGATGCCGTGGACCCGGGACGTGCCCTGCGCGGCCAGGGCCGCGATCAGGTACGAGAAGCCGCCGCGCAGGTCGGGGATGACCAGATCCGCGCCCTGGAGCTTCGTCGGGCCGGAGACGACCGCCGAGTGCAGGAAGTTCCGCTGGCCGAAGCGGCAGGCCGAGCCGCCCAGGCACTCGCGGTAGAGCTGGATGTGGGCGCCCATCTGATTCAGCGCGCTGGTGAAGCCCAGCCGCGACTCGTACACCGTCTCGTGCACGATCGACAGGCCGGACGCCTGCGTCAGGGCGACGACCAGCGGCTGCTGCCAGTCGGTCTGGAAGCCGGGGTGCACGTCCGTCTCCAGCGCGATGGCGTTCAGCGGGCCGCCGGGGTGCCAGAAGCGGATGCCCTCGTCGTCGATCTCGAACGCGCCACCGACCTTGCGGTAGGTGTTGAGGAAGGTCATCATCTCGCGCTGGCGGGCCCCGCGGACGTACACGCTGCCCTCGGTCGCCAGCGCCGCGCTCGCCCAGGAGGCGGCCTCCAGGCGGTCCGGCAGGGCGCGGTGGTTGTAGCCGCCGAGCTTGTCCACGCCGGTGATCCGGATGGTCCGGTCGGTGTCCAGGGAGATGATCGCGCCCATCTTCTGGAGCACGCAGATCAGATCCTCGATCTCCGGCTCCACGGCGGCGTTCGACAGCTCCGTGACGCCCTCGGCGAGCACCGCCGTGAGCAGCACCTGCTCGGTGGAGCCCACCGACGGGTACGGCAGCCGGATCTTGCAGCCGCGCAGCCGCTGCGGGGCCTCCAGGTACTGGCCGTCCTCCCGCTTCTCGATCACCGCGCCGAACTGGCGCAGCACGTCGAAGTGGAAGTCGATCGGCCGGCCGCCGATGTCGCAGCCGCCCAGGCCCGGGATGAACGCGTGGCCCAGCCGGTGCAGCAGCGGGCCGCAGAAGAGGATCGGGATGCGCGAGGAGCCGGCGTGGGCGTCGATGTCGGCGACGTTGGCGCTCTCCACGTTGGTGGGGTCGAGGACCAGCTCGCCGGCCTCGTCACCGGGGCGGACCGTCACACCGTGCAGCTGGAGCAGCCCGCGCACCACCCGGACATCGCGGATGTCGGGGACATTGCGCAGTCTGCTGGGCTCGCTGCCCAGCAGCGCGGCGACCATGGCCTTGGGCACGAGGTTCTTCGCGCCGCGGACACGGATCTCGCCCTCGAGCGGGGTTCCGCCATGGACAAGCAGTACATCGTCGGTGCCGGTCATGGATCTCGCGTTCCTGGAGTTGGGCAGGGACCAAAGAAGAAGAGTAATGGCCCGCCGGACCCCTCCCGTAGGCCCGAGGCGCCCCGACCCGTGTCATGGGTTTGTCACAACACGCTCTGCGTTGATCGTGCGCCGGTGCGTCACGGGCGGGGAGCCGCCAAGCGGCCGTTCCGGCCCCGCGCGCCCCTTCTGACGCCGTACGCCCTGGCTGCTCTCGGCCAGGTCCCGGCGTTGGCTCCCGTACGGGCCCGAGGTGGGGGATCATGTGGTCATGACCGAGGTGTCCTCGCTCACAGGGCGGCTGCTCGTCGCGACGCCCGCGCTCGCCGATCCCAACTTCGACCGCGCGGTGGTGCTCCTCCTCGACCACGACGAGGAGGGGTCGCTCGGCGTGGTCCTCAACCGGCCGACGCCCGTCGGCGTGGGCGACATCCTGGAGTCCTGGGCGGCCCTGGCCGGGGAGCCCGGGGTGGTCTTCCAGGGCGGGCCGGTGTCCCTGGACTCGGCGCTGGGGGTGGCGGTGGTGCCGGGAGAGGCGGGCACGGTCCCGGGGGAGGGGCCGCTGGGCTGGCGGCGGGTGCACGGGGCGATCGGGCTGGTGGACCTGGAGGCCCCGCCGGAGCTCCTGGCCTCGGCGCTCGGCTCCCTGCGGATCTTCGCCGGTTACGCGGGCTGGGGCCCCGGGCAGCTGGAGGACGAGCTGGTGGAGGGGGCCTGGTACGTCGTGGAGTCCGAGCCGGGGGACGTGTCCTCGCCGGACCCCGAGCAGCTCTGGCGCGCGGTGCTGCGGCGCCAGCGCAACGAGCTGGCGATGGTCGCCACGTACCCGGACGACCCCAGCCTGAACTAGCCGGGACGAGCCCCGGTCGTACCGGCCGGTACGATCCCGGCTCGAACCAGCCGGTACGACCCGGCCGGAAGCGGCCGGCCCGCTTCCCCGCGCTGGCCCGTCGAAACCCCTCTGACCAGGGTCGTCGCGTTTCCGGCGGGGCAGTACCTAGACTGGGTTCCCATGAGCACTCTTGAGCCCGAGCGCGGGGCAGGGACCGGCACCCTCGTCGAGCCGACGCCGCAGGTGTCGCACGGCGACGGCGACCACGAGCGCTTCGCCCACTACGTCCAGAAGGACAAGATCATGGCCAGCGCGCTCGACGGTACGCCCGTCGTCGCGCTCTGCGGGAAGGTCTGGGTCCCCGGGCGGGACCCGAAGAAGTACCCGGTCTGCCCGATGTGCAAGGAGATCTACGAGTCCCTCGGCCCCGGCGGCGAGGACAAGGGCAAGGGCGGCGACAAGAAGTAACGCCCGGCGCCTGTCGCTCCACCGTGACCAGGGCCCCTCGGGGCGCGCGCAGTCCGCGCGCCCCGAGGGGCCCTGGCGTTTTCCGCGCCTCGGGCGTCGGCCCGCGGGCGCCGGGCCCTCGCGCGTACGAGATCCGGCCGGGCGGGGGTGCCTCCGATCGGATCGTGGTCGGGAACCGGTCCAGACCTCTTGCCCCGGGGCGGCAACGCTCCCTAGCCTCCTCCGTGTTGTGCAGCACGAAACGCCCGTTGCGCATGTTGCAACGGACCTGTCCGTCGCCGTGCCCACCGTGGGGGTCCCGCCATGCAGCGCACCGTCCGCTCCCGTCGCCCCAGCCTCCCCGCCGTCCGCTTCCCGGCCGCCGGCCCCACCGCGCTCCGCCTCCCCCGGGCCCTGCGCCGGGCCGCCCCCGCGGTGGCCCTCGCGCTCGCCGCCGCCTCCTGCGCCCCCTCGACCTCCGGCGGCGGCCCGGCCCCGGCCGAGGACCGGCGGAGCGGCACCTTACGGGTCTGGCTCTTCCAGGAGGTCGACAACAAGCCCAAGGAGGCCGTGGTCGCCCGCGCCGTGGCCGCGTTCGAGAAGGCCCACCCGGGGACGGACGTGCGGGTCGACCACATCCCGGTGGAGTCCCGCGCCGAGCGGGTCAAGGCCGCCTTCAACGACCCCGCGAGCGCCCCCGACCTCATCGAGTTCGGCAACACGGACACCGCGGGTTACGTCCGCGACGGCGGCCTCGCCGACATCACCGAGGAGTTCGGCGCCTGGGCCGACGCCCGGGACACCGACCCCGCCGCCCGCGCCTCGGTCACCGTCGCCGGCAGGGTTCACGGCGCCCCGCTCCTCGTCGGCGTCCGCGCCCTCTACTACCGGACCGACGTCTTCGACGAACTCGGCCTGAGACCCCCCACCACCCTGGCGGAGGTGGCGACGGCGGCCCGGGCCGTGCGGAAGGCGCGCCCGGAGCTGTACGGGATCGCCGTCGGCGGGGCGTACACGTACGGCGCGCTGCCCTTCCTCTGGGCGCACGGCGGCGAACTCGCCCGCGAGCGCGGCGGTTCGTACACCGCGGCCGTCGACGAGCCCGCCGCCGAGCGGGGCATCGCCGCCTACACCGCCCTCTTCTCCGACGACAACTGCCCGGCCGCCAGCTGTGCCGGCATGGGCGGCAACGACACCGTCGCCGCGTTCGCCTCCGGAAAGGCCGGCATGGCCATCGGCGGCGACTTCAGTCACCAGGCCGTCGAGGCCGGCGAGGTCAAGGGGAAGTACGCGGTCGTCCCGCTGCCGGGGGTGCGGCCGGGGAGCGTCGCCCCCGCCTTCGCGGGCGGCAACGCCCTCGGCGTCCTGCGGCACAGCCGGCACCGCACCCTCGCCGTCGAGCTGATGAAGTCCCTCGCCGGCAAGGACACCCAGCGGCGGCTCTTCCACGCCATGGGCTTCCTGCCGACGTACACCGACGTGCGGCGGGAGGTGGCGCGCGAGGAGCCGTTCACGCGGCCCTTCGTGACGACCCTGGAGGCGGGCACCCGGTTCGTGCCCGTCACGCCGGGCTGGGCGACCGTGGACAGCTCCCGGGTCCTGCCGACGATGTTCCAGCAGGTGATCCGCGGCGACAGGACGGTGGCGGAGGCGGCGGCCGGCGCGGCCGCGAGGATGAACGAGGCGTTCCGGCGGTGAGCGCCTCCGCTCGCGCCCGCGGCGCCTCCGCTCGCGCCCGCGGCGTCTCCGCTCGCACCCGGGGCGCCTCTTCCCGTGCCCGGCGCGGGTCTCCTCGCGGCCGCGCCGGCGGCTGGACGCCCTTGCTGTATCTGGCCCCCGCCCTCGCCGTGCTCGGCGCGCTGCTGGTCTACCCCGTCTACCAGCTCGGGCTGATCTCGCTGCTGGAGTACACCCAGGCCCAGGTGAGCGGCGGCGAACCCACCTCCTTCCGGGGCCTGGACAACTACGCGACGCTGCTGTCCGACCCCCGCTTCCGCGAGGTGCTGCTCGCCACGGTGCTGTTCGCCGCCGCCTGTGTGGTGAGCACCCTGGCGGTGGGCTGCGCGCTCGCCGTGCTGCTCACCCGGGTCCGGGCGCTGCCCCGGCTCGCCCTGATGCTCGCGGCGCTCGGCGCCTGGGCCACGCCCGCCGTCACCGGCTCCACGGTGTGGGTCTTCCTCTTCGACCCCGACTTCGGCCCGGTCAACGACGTGCTCACGGCCCTCGGGGCGAGCGGCTTCGCCGGTCACTCCTGGACCTACGGCCGCTACAGCGCCTTCGCCCTCGTGCTGCTCGAAGTCGTGTGGTGCTCCTTCCCCCTGGTGATGGTCACCCTCTACGCGGGCATCCGGGCGATACCGGCCGAGGTGCTGGAGGCGGCCGCGCTGGACGGGGCCTCGACCTGGCGGATCTGGCGCAGCGTCATGGCCCCGCTGCTGCGGCCGATCCTCGGCGTGGTCACCATCCAGTCGGTGATCTGGGACTTCAAGGTCTTCACCCAGATCTATGTGATGACCAACGGCGGCGGCATCGCCGGCCAGAACCTGGTGCTCAATGTGTACGCCTATCAGGAGGCGTTCTCCTCCTCCCGCTACAGCCTGGGGGCGGCCATCGGCGTGGTGATGCTGCTGATCCTGCTGGCGGTCACCCTTGTCCAGCTCCATCTGCTCCGGCGGCGGGGGGAGGCGTGGTGAACGGCTCGCACCCGGGCGGCTCCCGGCGCTTCGGCCGCCTCCGCCGCCCCCGGCGGCTCGTCGCCGACGCCGCGGCCCTGCTCATCGCGGCCGCCGTCGCCTTTCCCCTGTACTGGATGGTGCTCTCGGCCTTCAAACCGGAGGGCGAGATACGGTCCACCGAGCCGCGCCCCTGGACCCTGGAGCCCTCCCTGGACGCCTTCCGCCGGGTCCTCGGGCAGCAGGACTTCGGCCGCTACTTCCTCAACAGCCTCGTGGTGGCCGCGGTGGTGGTGCTGGCCTCGGCCCTGATCGCGTTCCTGGCGGCCACCGCGGTGACCCGCTTCCGGTTCCGCTTCCGCACCACGCTGCTCATCATGTTCCTGGTGGCCCAGATGGTGCCGGTCGAGGCGCTGACCATTCCCCTCTTCTTCCTGCTGCGGGACGTGGGGCGCACGGTGCCGGGCATCGGGCTCAACACGCTCGGCTCGCTGATCCTGCCGCACCTCGCGTTCTCGCTGCCGTTCGCGATCTGGATGCTGCGCGGATTCGTCCGCGCGGTGCCCGAGTCGCTGGAGGAGGCCGCGTACCTCGACGGCGCGAGCCGCGCCCGCTTCCTCTGGCAGATCCTCTTCCCCCTGGTCTTCCCCGGGCTGGTGGCCACGAGCGTCTTCTCGTTCATCTCCACCTGGAACGACTTCCTCTTCGCCAAGTCCTTCATCGTCAGCGCCACCGAGAACTCCACGCTGCCGATGGCGCTGCTGGTCTTCTTCAAGCCGGACGAGAACGACTGGGGCGGCATCATGGCCGCCTCGACGGTGATGACGATCCCGGTGCTGGTCTTCTTCGTGCTGGTGCAGCGGCGGCTGGTCTCCGGGCTGGGCGGCGCGGTGAAGGACTGACGGCGCGACCGCCGGCCCAGCCGCCGGCACCACTGCTGAACCACCCCGCGACACACCGATCGCGGAACCGACGAACGCCACGACTGGACTGATGACATGAGCCCCACCGGACTGATTCCCGCCCCGCGCGCCGTACGGGACGGCGGGCCCGGCACCGTCGTCCTGGACGAGGACACCGCCATCGCCGCGGGCCCCGGCACCGCGACCGCCGAGCGCTGGCTGCGCGCCACGCTCGGCGCGGCCCTCGGGCTGCCGCTGCCCCCGGCCGAACAACCCTCCGCCCGCACCGTCGCGCTGCGCGTGGCCGACGGCCTCGCCCCGGAGGCGTACCGGCTGACGATCGCCGCCGACTCGGGGGTCGAGATCGTCGGCGGCGGCCCGGCCGGGGTCTTCTGGGGCGCCCAGAGCCTGCGCCAGCTCCTGGGGCCCGACGCCTTCCGCCGGGCCCCCGTACGCCCCGGCCGCACCTGGTCCCTCCCCTGCGGGAGCGTGGAGGACGCGCCGCGGTTCGGCTGGCGCGGGCTGCTGCTGGACGTGGCGCGGCACTTCCTGCCCAAGGACGACGTGCTGCGCATGGTGGATCTGCTCGCCGCGCACAAGCTGAACGTCCTCCACCTCCACCTCACCGACGACCAGGGCTGGCGGGTGGAGATCGAGCGCTACCCCGAGTTGACCGTGACCGGTGCCTGGCGGCGGCGCTCCCGGCGCGGGCACGGCGCCTCCCGACTCTGGGACGAGCGCCCGCACGGCGGTTACTACACCCGCGACGACCTCCGCGAGATCGTGGCGTACGCGGCCGAGCGCCATGTCACGGTGGTCCCGGAGATCGACATCCCCGGCCACTCGCAGGCGGCCATCGCGGCCTATCCCGAGCTGGGCAACCGGGACGTGCCGGGCGCCGGCGGCCCGGACGGGGGCGCCGCGGGCGCCGGGGGAGACGCGGGAGACGCGGGCGCCGGGGGAGGCGCGGGCGGCGGGGGAGGCGCCGCGCTCTCCGTCTGGGACGGCTGGGGCGTCAGCCCGAACGTCCTCGCCCCCACCGACGCCACCCTCCGCTTCTACGAGGGCGTGCTGGAGGAGGTCCTGGAGATCTTCCCCGGCACCTTCGTCCACATCGGCGGCGACGAGTGCCCCAAGGACCAGTGGCGCGCGTCGCCCGCCGCGCAGGCCCGCATCCGCGAACTCGGCCTGGCGGACGAGGACGAGCTCCAGAGCTGGTTCATCCGGCACTTCGACCGCTGGCTGACGGCGCGCGGCCGGCGCCTCATCGGATGGGACGAGATCCTCCAGGGCGGCCTCGCGGAGGGCGCCGCCGTCTCGTCCTGGCGCGGCTACGCCGGCGGGGTGGCCGCGGCACGGGCCGGCCACGACGTCGTCATGTGCCCCGAACAGCACGTCTATCTGGACCACCGGCAGGCCCCCGGTGCGGACGAGCCGGTCCCCATCGGCTACGTCCGCACCCTGGAGGACGTCTACCGCTTCGAACCGGTTCCACCCCAACTGACCGCGCGCGAGGCCGAGCGCGTGCTGGGCACCCAGGCCAACGTCTGGACCGAGGCCATGGAGGACCGGCGCCGCGTCGACTACCAGGTCTTCCCGCGGCTGGCGGCGTTCGCCGAGGTCGCCTGGTCCGCGCTGCCCGCCCCCGCCGAGCGGGACTTCACCGCCTTCGAACGGCGGATGGCCGAGCACTACGCCCGGTTGGACGCCCTCGGCGTCGAGTACCGCCCGCCCTCCGGCCCCCGCCCCTGGCAGACACGGCCCGGCGTGCTCGGACGTCCGATCGAGGGGTCGCCCCCGATCGTGTGAGCCGGGCGGGGACCGGGTGCCGCCGCCGGGCGGCCCTGGGACCGTTGGATGCTCACACGGAACGTAAGGAACCTTTGGAACGAAAGGCATGAGCCGCGTACGCACCGGGGAAGAGCGGCGATACCCGCCCATCACTCGTATCGGGCACGGATGGGACGGATGTGCCCTTCGCGGACCCTCGCGTCGGCGGAGTCGGAAGATGTGCCAGAGTTGCCACGTCCAGGCTGTGAGCACGTACCGTACGGCGCAACAGGCGGGACACCGGGAAGGGGCGACTGGGTTGACCACGCACGCACCGCGGGCGGCGCGGACGGTGACGTTGCCGGTCTCGCTCGACGAGGCCGTGGCGGCGCTGGCCGCCATGCCCGCCGCCGTGCCCGTGGCCGGCGGCACCGATCTGATGGCCGCCGTCAACTCCGGCCACCTGCGCCCGGCCGCGCTCGTCGGCCTCGGCCGGATCAGCGAGATCCGCGGCTGGCAGTACCAGGACGGCGGGCACGCGCTGCTCGGCGCGGGCCTCACCCACGCCCGGATGGGCCGCCCCGACTTCGCCGCGCTCATCCCCGCGCTCGCCGCCGCCGCGCGCACCGCCGGGCCCCCGCAGATCCGCAACGCCGGCACCCTCGGCGGCAACATCGTCACCGCCGCGCCCACCGGTGACGCGCTGCCCGTGCTCGCCGCCCTGGAGGCGTCGGTGATCATCGCCGGGCCCGGCGGCGCCCGCCGCGAACTGCCCGTCAGCCACCTGCTCGCGGGCGTCGACATGCTGCGCCCCGGTGAACTCATCGGCTTCGTCCGGGTGCCGCTGCTGCACGCCCCGCAGACCTTCCTGAAGGCCACCGGGCGCACCGGGCCCGCGCGCGCCACCGCCTCCGTGGCGCTCGTGCTCGACCCGGCGCGGCGCGGTGTGCGCTGCGCGGTCGGCGCGGTGGCGCCGATGCCGCTGCGGCCCCTGGAGGCCGAGCGCTGGGTGGCCTCCCTGATCGACTGGGACGGGGGGCGCGCGCGCGCCCCC
>NZ_JBPQTV010000159.1:0-14817 GCF_051386515.1 Streptomyces sp. URMC 123
GGCGCGGTGCGGTTACGGGGTGGGGGGCGCCGCGTCGGGCGCCGGGGTGCCGGAGGTCGCCAGCCGGATGAGCTCGTCCACGTCGAGTTCGTCGATTCCGGCGTCCGGGTCCGCCGCTTCCGCCGGTGCCGCCGCGACCGCCGGCGGCTCGTTCCCGGCGGCGCCGGCCACCGTCACCGTGCCCTCCCCGTCGTTCGTCGCGGTGTCGCCGCCGGTCAGCTCCTCCAGCAGCGCGGCGCCGAGCCGGTCCACCGTGGGGTGGTCGAAGATGACCGTCGCGGGCAGGACGAGCCCGGTCGCCTCGGCCAGCCGGCCGCGCAGCCGCACGGCGGCCAGCGAGTCGAAGCCGAGCTCCTTGAAGGCGACGTCGTGGCCGATGCGGCCGATGCCGTCGTGGCCCAGGACCTCCGCCGCCACCGTGCGGACCAGGTCCACCAGCACCTTGGCGCGCTCGCGCGGGGTGAGCGCGGCGTCGATGCGGCGGCGCAGCCCGTCCGAGGCGTCGACGGCGGGCGCGGCGTCCCGCAGGGCGCGGACCTGGGGGATGTCGGAGATCAGCGGGCTGGGCCGGAAGGCGGTGAACCCGGTGACGAAGTGCTCCCAGTCGAGGTCGGCGACCGTGACACAGGTGTCGTTCCGCGTCAGCGCGTCGTGCAGGGCCTCGATGGCCAGGTCCGGCCGCATCGGGGCGAGTCCGCGCTCGGCGTAGAAGTCGGTGACGCCGTCGCTCGCGCCCATGCCGTCACCGCCCCACAGGCCCCAGGCGACGGAGGTGGCGGGGCGGCCCTGGGCCCGGCGCCGCTCGGCCAGCGCGTCCAGATGCGCGTTGGCCGCCGCGTACACCGACTGCCCACCACTGCCCCACACCGCGGCACCCGAGGAGAACAACACGAAGGCGTCCAGCTCGGCATCCGCGGTCAGCTCGTCCAGCAGCTCCGCACCCACGGCCTTGCCCGCCAGCACCCCCGCGGCCTCCTCCAGCGTCACCTCGCCGAGCGGCGTCACCTGCGGCACACCCGCCGCATGGAACACCGCACGCAACGGCACCCCCGACGCCTCAACGGACTTCACCAACTCGGCCACGGAAGCGCGATCGGCCATGTCACACGCGGCAAAGGACACCTTCGCCCCCAGCCCCACCAACTCCCGCTCCAACTCCGCAGCACCCGGAGCCGCGGCCCCACGACGCCCGGCCAGCACCAGATGCTCCGCACCCTCCCGCGCCAACCACCGCGCCACATGACCACCCAAACCACCCGTACCACCCGTCACCAACACACTCCCCCGAGGCCGCCACGGCGCCCGTACAGCCCCGGGAGCAGCAGCCGGCAGCATGCGGCGGCCGAACAGCGCCGGGCCGCGTACCGCGATCTGGTCCTCGTCCGTGCCGCCGGCGAGCACCGCGGCCAGGTGCCGCCAGTCGCGCTCCTCCGGCTCCGTCGGCAGGTCCACCAGGCCGCCCCACTGCGCGGGCGCCTCCAGGGCGGCCACCAGCCCCAGGCCCCACACCCGGGCGCCCGTCGCGCACGGCACCTCCCCGGGCCGTACCGCCACCGCGCCCCGCGTGGCGACCCAGACCCGGGCCTTCGGCGCGGCGTCGGTCACGGCCTGGACCACCAGCAGCACGGCGGCCGTGCCCGGGTCGAGCGGGGCGGCGTCGGCCGGGGCCGCGTCCTCCCCGTGGCCGGCCAGCACCAGCACCCCGGCGAGGCCCCGGGGGTCGGCCTCGAGGCCGGCGAGGTACTCGGCGATGCCGGCCCGTCCGACCGCGGCCGGGTCCACCGCCCGGCGCTCCACCACCGCGCCGGCCGTGCCCAGCGCCGAGGCCGCGGCGTCGGCCGCGCCCGGCGCGCTGCCCGGGGTCTCCAGCAGCAGCCAGCGGCCGGACGGCGCGCTGGCGCCGGGGGCGTCCAGCTCGGTCCAGGTGACGCGGTAGCGCCAGGCGGCGGAGGTGGAGGCGGCGGCCGGGGCGGTCGCGGTGCGCCGCGCGACGGTGGTCGGCAGCCAGAACCGGTCGCCGCGGAAGGGGTAGGTGGGCAGGGGCACCCGGCGGGCGCCGGTGCCCTCGAAGAGCGGGGCCCAGTCGACGCGGACGCCGTGGGCGAACGCGGCGCCCACCGAGGCGCGGAACCGGCTCAGGTCGCCGGAGTCGCGATGGAGCGTGGCCAGCGCGGTGGCGTGCACGCCCTCGTCCTCGGCGACCTCGTCGATCGCGGGGCCGAGCAGGGGGTGCGGGCCGATCTCGACGAAGGTGCGGTGGCCCTGGCGCAGCAGCGCCCGCAGGGTGGCCTCGAACTCGACCGGCTCGCGCATGTTGCGGTACCAGTACGCGGCGTCCAGGTTCTCGGGGTCGTGGGCGCCGGCGGTCACGGTGGAGAAGAACGGCAGCCGGGCGGCGGTCGGGCGGACGCCGGCGAGCGCGGCGAGGAGTTCGGCGCGGAACTCCTCGACCTGCGGCGAGTGGCCGGCGAAGTCGACGCCGGGAAGGGGCCAGCGCAGCACCCCGTCGGCGGAGAGCCGACGGCCGAACTCCTCCAGGGCCTCGGTGTCACCGGCGACGGTGACCGTGGCGGGGCCGTTGACGGCGGCGACGGAGATCCGCCGCTCCCAGGGCTTCAGGAGCTCGCGTACGCGGTCGGCCGGGGCCATCACGGAGAGCATGCCGCCGTTGCCGGCCAGCCGCCCCCACAGCCTGCTGCGTTCGGCGACGACCCGGGCCGCGTCGTCGAGGGAGAGGGCGCCGGCGGCGTGGGCGGCGGCGATCTCGCCCTGCGAGTGGCCGACGACGGCGGCGGGCCGCACGCCGTGGGCCTCCCACAGCGCGGCGAGCGAGACCATCATGGTGAACAGCGCCGGCTGGACCACGTCCGCGCGGTCGATGGGCGGGGCGCCCGGCGCGCCGCGCAGCACGTCGAGCACCGACCAGTCGAGGTGGGGCGCGAGGGCCCGCGCGCACTCCTCGGCCTTGGCGCGGAACACCGGGGCGGACTCCAGCAGTTCGGCGCCCATGCCGGCCCACTGGGAGCCCTGGCCGGGGAAGACGAACACGGGGGGCCGGTCGCTGCCGGCCTCGCCGACGGTGACGTCGGCGTCCCGCCGGCCCTCCGCGAGCGCGGTCAGCCGGGCGATCAGCGGCTCCCGCTCGTCGGCGAGGACACAGGCCCGGTGCGAGAGCGCGGCGCGGGTGGTGGCGGCGGAGAAGGCGGCGTCGGCGGAAGTGATCTCCGCGTGCGCGGCGAGGTGTTCGGCGAAGCGGCGGGCCTGCTCGCGCAGGGGTTCCGCGCCGGCGGCGGACAGCGGGAGGACGGTGGCGGGGAGGGCGGTCGGCGCGGGGTGCGGCTGCGCCTCTCCGGGCGCGGGGGCCGCGGCCTCGCCGGCCGGCGCCTTGCCGTGAGCCTGGGCTTCGGCGGTCGGCGCCTCGGACGTCTCCGCCCCCTCCGCTCGGGGCTCGGCGGCCGGCGCCTGCTCCAGCACCACATGGGCGTTGGTGCCGCTGACGCCGAAGGAGGAGACGGCGGCCCGGCGCGGCCGGTCCTCCCGCTCGGGCCAGGGCCGCGCCTCGGTGAGCAGCTCGACGGCGCCCGCGTCCCACTCGATCTTCGACGAGGGCGCGTCGACGTGGAGCGTGCGCGGCAGCGTCCCGTGGCGCAGGGCCTCGACCATCTTGATGACGCCGGCGACACCGGCCGCGGCCTGCGTGTGGCCGATGTTGGACTTGAGCGACCCCAGCCACAGCGGCTCGCCGCGGCGCTCGGCGCCGTACGTGGCCATCAGCGCGCCGGCCTCGATCGGGTCGCCCAGCGGGGTGCCGGTGCCGTGCGCCTCGACCGCGTCGATGTCGCCCGGGGCGAGCCCGGCGTCCGCGAGCGCGTCGCGGATGACCTTCCGCTGCGCGGGGCCGCTGGGCGCCGTGATGCCGTTGCTGGCGCCGTCCTGGTTGACCGCGCTGCCCCGCACGACCGCCAGCACCCGGTGGCCGAGCCGCCGGGCGTCGGACAGCCGCTCGACCAGGAGCATGCCGGCGCCCTCGGCGGGGCCGAAGCCGTCGGCGGCCTCGGCGAACGCCTTGCAGCGGCCGTCGGGGGCGAGCCCGCGCTGCCGGGAGAACTGGACGAAGAGGGCGGGGTCGGCGATGACGGTGGCGCCGCCGGCGAGCGCGAGGTCGCACTCGCCGCGGCGCAGCGACTGCACCGCGAGGTGCAGGGCCACCAGCGAGGAGGAGCAGGCCGTGTCGATGGTCAGCGCCGGGCCCTCCAGGCCGAGCGCGTAGGCGACCCGGCCCGCGGTGAAGCTGACGATTCCGGCGAGGAGTTGGGCCTCCAGGTCGGCGTCGAGGCCCTCGACGCCCTTCTGGTAGCCGCTCTCCCACGCGCCGGCGAAGACGCCGGTGCGGCTGCCGGCCAGCGACCGGGGGTCGATGCCGGCCCGCTCCAGCGCCTCCCAGGAGGTCTCCAGCAGCAGTCGCTGCTGGGGGTCCATGGTGAGCGCCTCGTTGGGGGAGATCCCGAACAGGCCGGGGTCGAACCGGTCGACGCCCCGGACGAAGCCGCCCTCGCGGCAGTAGGTGGTGCCCGCCCGGTCGGGGTCGGGCGAGTACAGCGTCGCCACGTCCCAGCCGCGGTCGGCCGGGGCGGGGCCGACCGCGTCGGTGCCGGTGAGCACCAGGTCCCACAGGTCCTCCGGGCCGCGGACGCCGCCGGGCAGCCGGCAGGCCGCCCCGACGATCGCGACGGGCTCGCGGGCCCGCTCGTCGAGCGCGCGCAGCTGCTCGGTGGCCCGGTGCAGCTCGGCCGTCACGCGCTTGAGGTAGGCGCGCAGCTTGTCTTCGTTCGTCGCCACAGTGGTTCTTCCCTTCGAGGACGGGCGGGAGGGTGCCGGGCCGGCGGTCATGACGCGCCGTACCGCTCGTCGATGAACGCGAAGATCTCGTCGTCGTCGGCGGTGTCCAGGACGTCGGCGATGTCCTCGGCGACGCCGTCGGCGGCGCCGGTGCCGGCGGCTCCGTCGTGGAGGGCGCGCCAGCGGTCGGCCAGGGCCTCCAGGCGCAGGGCGACCTCGGTCCGCGCGTCGGGGGCGGGCGCCACCGCCGCGAGATCTTCGGGGGTGAGGGCGGCCAGGGCCTGTTCGATGCGGTCGAGTTCGGCCAGCAGCGGCGCGTCGGCGGCCGCCCGCTCGGGCACCAGCAGGCCGTCGAGGTGGGCGGCCAGGGCGGCCGGGGTGGGGTGGTCGAACACCAGGGTGGCGGGCAGCCGGAGGCCGGAGACGGCGCTCATGCGGTTGCGCAGTTCCACGGCGGTGAGCGAGTCGAAGCCGACCTCGCGGAACGGCCGGTCGGAGCGGACCTCCGCGGCGGAGCCGTGGCCGAGCACCGCGGCCACGTGCTCGCGCACCAGGTCGAGCAGCGTGTCGTGGCGCTCCTCGGCGGAGAGCCGGGCCAGCCGCTCGGCGAAGGGCTCGGCGGTGTGCTCCGCGCCCGCCGCGGCGCCCGGGCCCGCGGCCCGGGTGCCGGGCGCGCCGGCCGGGGCGGCGGGGACGAGCTCCGACAGCAGCGGCGGCACCGTCCCGGTGGCGCGCAGCGCGGCGGTGTCCAGCCGCATGGGGACCTGGACGGCCTCGTCCACCCGCAGGGCGGCGTCGAACAGCGCGGTGCCCAGGGCCGCCGACAGGGGCGGGAAGCCGCTGCGGGCGAAGCGCCGCTGAAGGCTGTCCTGGTCCAGGGCGGTGGCCATCCGGCTGGTGTCGGACCACAGTCCCCAGGCCATGGAGACGGCCGGGAGGCCGAGGGCCCGCCGCCGGGCGGCGAGGGCGTCGAGGGTGGCGTTGGCCGCGGCGTAGTTGCCCTGGGCCGGGCTGCCCAGCAGGCCGGCGCTGGAGGAGAACAGGACGAACGCCGACAGGTCGAGCTCGCGGGTGAGTTCGTCCAGGTGGACGGCGGCCGCCACCTTCGGCTCCAGCACGCGCCGCATCCGCTCGGGGGTGAGCGTGGGCAGCACGCCGTCGTCGAGGACGCCGGCGCTGTGCACCACCGCCATCAGCGGATGCTCGGCCGGCACGCCGTCGAGCAGTCCGGCCAGGGCGGCGCGGTCGGCGACGTCGCAGGCGACGACGGTGGCGGTGGCGCCCAGGTCGGCGAGTTCGGCCACGAGGTCGGCCGCGCCCTCGCCATCGGGGCCGCTGCGCGCGGCGAGCAGCAGATGGCGTACGCCGTGGGTGGTGACCAGGTGGCGGGCGATCCGGCCGCCGATGGTGCCGGTGCCACCGGTGATCAGCACCGTGCCGTACGGGTGCCAGGCGGGCGGCATGGTCAGCACGAGCTTGCCGGTGTGCCGGGCCTGGCTGAGGGTGCGCAGCGCGTCCGCGGCCCGGCGCACGTCGTGGGTGACGACGGGCAGCGGGCGCAGCGCTCCTTCGGCGAACAGGGCCATCAGTTCCCGCAGCATGCGGCCGAGCTCGTCGGGGCCGGCCTCGTGCAGGTCGAAGGCCCGGTAGCGGACGCCGGGGTGGTCGGCCGCCACCTGGTCGGGGTCGCGCACATCGGTCTTGCCGAGCTCCAGGAACCGGCCGCCGGGGCGCAGCAGCCCGAGGGAGGCGTCCACGAACTCGCGGGTGAGCGAGTTGAGGACGACATCGGCGCCGGCCGCGCCGTTCGCGCCGGCGAAGGCCGTGGCGAAGTCGAGGGTGCGGGAGGAGGCGATGCGCTCGTCGGGCACGCCCATGGCGCGCAGCGTGTCCCACTTGCCGGCGCTGGCGGTGGCCAGCACCTCGGCGCCGAGGTGGCGGGCGATCTGCACGGCCGCCATGCCGACGCCGCCGGCGGCGGCGTGCACCAGCACCGTCTCCCCGGGGCGCAGGTCCGCGAGGGCGACCAGCCCGTAGTAGGCGCTGAGGAACACGGCGGGGACGGACGCGGCCCGGGCGTACGTCCAGCCGTCCGGGATGGGGGCGAGCAGCCGGTGGTCGGCCACGCACACCGGGCCGAAGCCGCCGTTCCACAGGCCCAGCACCCGGTCGCCGGGGGCGATCCCGGTGACGCCGGGGCCGACCTCGACGACGACGCCGGCGCCCTCGGTGCCCATCTCGGCCTCGCCGGGGTACATGCCCAGGGCGAGGAGGGCGTCGCGGAAGTTGACACCGGCGGCGCGTACGGCGACGCGCACCTGGCCGTGCTCCAGCGGGGCGTCGGCGTCCGGCGCCGGCACCAGCGCCAGGCCGTCGAGGGTGCCGTCCGTGCCGCGGGCCAGCCGCCAGGCACCGTGCTCGGGCGGGGTGAGCGCGCCGCCGGGGCCGTCGGGCCGGCTGTCGCCGGCGGAGGGGGTGCCGGTCCCGGTGGGCGCGGTGCCGGACCGCTCCAGCCGGGGCACGTACACCGTCCCGGCGCGGACGGCGGTCTGCGGTTCGCCGGAGGCCAGGGCGGCGGACAGGGCCCGCGCGGACGCCGGGTCGTCGTCCAGGTCAACCAGCAGGAACCGGTCGGGCTCCTCGGCCTGCGCGGAGCGCAGCAGGCCCCAGGCGGCGGCCGCGGCCGGGTCGGTCACATCGGCGTCGCCGCGCACGGGGACGGCGCCGCGGGTGGCGACGACCAGGCGGGTGCCCTCGGGGGCGGCCGGGGCGGCGAGCCAGCGCTGGACGACGTCCAGCGTCCGGCAGGCGGCGGCGTGGGCGTCGGCGGTGACGTCGCCGGTCCCGGCCGGCACGCCGAACACGACGGCGTCCGGGGCGGCCTCGTCGGCCGTGGCCACCGGCGGGCCGTCGGGGGCGAGCGCCTCGGGCAGGTGCGCGTCGGCGGCCTCGGCGAGGCCCAGGGCGTCGGGCCCGGCGAGCACCCAGCGGACCGCCGCGGCGGAACCGGTGCCACCGCTCGTACCGCCGGCGCTCCTACCACCGGTGCCCGTGCTGCCCGCGCCCGTACCGCCACCGCCGGCGGTGTGCTCGCGCCAGGCGACGCGGAACAGCGCGTCGGCCCCCACCGGGCGGCCGCCGCGCAGCTGCTCGGGGTCGACCGGCCGCATCAGGAACGCGTCGATCTCGGCGACCATCCGCCCCTCGGGGTCGGCGCACCGGATGCGTACGGCGTCCTCGGCGACGGGCGAGATCCGCACCCGCAGCCGGTCGGCGCCGGGCCGGTGCAGCCGCACGCCGCGCAGCGCGAAGGGCATCCGGACGCGCCCGTCCCGGGGGAAGAACTCGCCCAGGCTCATGGTCTGCAGCGCCGCGTCGAGCAGCGCCGGGTGGAGCCCGAACCGCCCCGCGTCGCCCTGGGCCTGCGCGGGCAGGGCGACCTCCGCGTGGATGTCGGTGCCGGCGCGGTGCGCGCTCACCAGGCCGCGGAAGGCCGGGCCGTAGCCGTAGCCGAGTTCGGCGAAGCGGTCGTAGAAGTCGCCGGTGTCCAGGGGCTCGGCGTCCGGCGGCGGGGCCACCGCGGCGGCGTCCGGGGCACCGGGCGCGCCGGCGTCGGCAGCGGCGTCGTCGGCGAAACCGTCAGCGCCATCCGCGCCGTCAGAGCCGTCAGCACCCTCCGCCGCGAGCAGTCCCTCGGCGTGCAGCGTCCAGTCGGTGGCGCTCTCGGCGCGGGCGTGCACCGTGAAGCGCCGGGCCCTGTCGCCGCCGGGCGCGCCGACGGTCAGCCGCAGCCGGACGCCGCCGCTCTCGGGCAGCAGCAGCGGCGCGGCCAGGGTGAGTTCCTCGATCCGGCCGGTGCCGGCCTGGCGGCCGGCCCACAGCGCGAGGTCGGCGAACGCGGCGCCGGGCAGCAGCGCCGAGCCCATCAGGGCGTGGTCGGCGAGCCAGGGCGTGGCGTCGGTGCCGATGCGCGCGGTGTACAGCTGTTCGCCGGAGCCGGGCAGCTCCACTCCCCCGCCGAGCAGCGGGTGGTCGGCGGCGTCCAGGCCGAGGGAGGCGGGGTCGCCGCCGCGGCTGGTGGGGCTGTACCAGTAGCGCTCGCGCTGGAACGGGTAGGTGGGCAGGTCCACATGGCGCGAGTCGGGGCCGAAGATGGCCTCGGCGTCGATCTCCACGCCGTGGGTGTAGGCGCGGCAGATGGCGACGCCCAGCCAGCGCGGGCCGCCCTGGCCGCGGCGCAGGGTGCCGAGGACCGCCGCCGAGGCACCGGCGTCGGTGATCGTCTCCTGGAGGGAGACGGCCAGCATGGGGTGCGGGCTGGTCTCCAGGAACACGTCGTGGCCGTCGGCGATCAGGGCGCGGGTGGCCTGCTCGAACTCCACCGGGTCGCGCATGTTGCGGTACCAGTAGTCGGCGTCCAGCTCGGCGGTGTCGAGCAGCCCGCCGGTGACCGTCGAGTAGAACGGGATGTCGGAGGAGCGGGGCGCGACCGGGGCCAGCACCTCCCGCAGGTGGTCCTCCAGCGCGTCGACCTGCGGCGAGTGCCCGGCGGTGTCGACGCCGGGGATCGGGCGGGCGTGCACGCCCTCGGCGGCGAGTTCGGCGACCAGCTCCGCGAGGGCGTCCGGGTCGCCGGCGACGGCGCAGGTCTCGGGGCTGTTGACGGCGGCGACGGCGAGCCGGTCGCCCCAGAACTCCAGCCGCGGGCGCAGCTCGCGCTCGGACATGGTCACCGCGACCATGCCGCCCTTACCGGCCAGCCGCAGCCACGCCTGGCTGCGCAGGGCGACGATGCGCGCCGCGTCGTCCAGGGAGAGGCCGCCGGCGACGTGGGCGGCGGCGATCTCGCCCTGGGAGTGGCCGACGACGGCGGCCGGTTCGACACCCAGCGAGCGCCAGGTGGCGGCGAGGGAGACCATCATGGTGAACAGCACGGGCTGCACCACGTCGACCCGGTCGAGCGAGGGCGCGCCGGGCTCCCGGCCCAGCACGTCCAGCACGGACCAGCCGAGGTAGGGCCGGAGCGCGGCGTCACAGGCGCGTACGGTCTCCCGGAAGGCGGTGGAGCGGTCGAACAGCCCGTCGGCCATCTCGGGCCACTGCGAGCCCTGGCCGGGGAAGACGAACACCACCTGGTCGGCGGTGCCGGCGGTGCCCCGCATCACCAGCGGGTGCGGGCGGCCCTCGATGAGGTCGTCGAGGGCGGCGATCAGCTCGGTGAAGTTCTCGCCGACCACGGCGGCCCGCTGTTCGAAGCGGGTGCGGGTGGTGATGAGGGTGTAGCCGACGTCCGCCGGGTGCAGTTCGGGGTGGGCGAGCAGGTCCGCGCGCAGCCGCCGCGCCTGGTCGCGCAGGGCGGCCTCGTTGTGCGCGGACATCATCAGCGGCACGGTCACCTCCTGCCACCACTCCTCGGACCACACGTCGCCGTCGGTGGCCGGGTCGGGCGAGAGCAGTTCGGGCGCGGTGGGCTCCGGCGGCTCCTCGATGACGACATGCACATTGGTGCCGCTGATGCCGAAGGAGGAGATGCCGGCCCGGCGCAGCCGGTCGTCCCGCTCGGGCCAGGGCCGCGCCTCGGTCAGCAGCTCCACCGCGCCCGAGCCCCACTCGACCTTCGACGAGGGCGCGTCGACGTGGAGGGTGCGCGGCAGCGTGGAGTGCCGCATGGCCAGCACCATCTTGATGACGCCGGCGACCCCGGCGGCGGCCTGGGTGTGGCCGATGTTGGACTTCAGCGAGCCCAGCCAGAGGGGTTCGCCGTCGCGGCGCCGGGCGCCGTAGGTGGCCAGCAGGGCGCCGGCCTCGATGGGGTCGCCCAGCGGGGTGCCGGTGCCGTGCGCCTCGACCGCGTCGACGTCGGCGGGGGTCAGCCCGGCGTCGGCGAGCGCCTCGCGGATGACCTTCTGCTGGGCGGGGCCGCTGGGCGCGGTCAGGCCGTTGCTGGCGCCGTCCTGGTTGACGGCGGTGCCGCGGACGACCGCCAGCACCGGGTGGCCCTTCTCCTGGGCCTCCGAGAGCCGTTCGACCAGCAGCATGCCGGCGCCCTCGGCGAGGCCGACGCCGTCGGCCGCCTCGGCGAACGCCTTGCTGCGGCCGTCGGGCGAGACGGCCCGCTGGCGGGCGAACTCCACCAGCATCTCGGGGGTGGACATCACCGTGGCGCCGCTGACCAGCGCCATGTCGCACTCGCCGCGGCGCAGCGACTGCACCGCGAGGTGGAGGGCGGCCAGCGAGGCCGAGCAGGCGGTGTCGACGGTGACGGCGGGGCCCTCCAGGCCGAAGACGTAGGAGAGCCGGCCGGACATCACGCTGGCGGAGTTGCCGGTGGCGATGTAGCCGTCGAAGTTCTCGTCGCCGTCCTGGAGCAGCGGCACGTAGTGCTGTCCGTTGGTGCCGACGAAGACGCCGGTGCGGCTGCCGCGCAGCTCGACCGGGTCGATCCCGGCCCGTTCGAAGGACTCCCAGGCGGTCTCCAGGATCAGCCGCTGCTGCGGGTCCATGGCGAGGGCCTCGCGGGGGCTGATGCCGAAGAAGCCGGGGTCGAACTCGGCCGCGTCGTGCAGGAATCCGCCCTCGCGGACATAGGTGTGGTGGCCGGGCGAGCCGGGGTCGGGGTCGTAGAGGGCGTCGTTGTCCCACCCCCGGTCGGTGGGGAAGGGGGTGATGGCGTCGACCTCGCCGGTGAGCAGGTCCCACAGGTCCTCGGGGGAGCGCACCCCGCCGGGGAGCCGGCAGGCCATGCCGATGATGGCGATGGGCTCGTCCGTGGGCACGGGGGCGGCGGCGTCGGCGCGGTCGGCGGTGTCGCCGCGGCCGAGGAGCTCCTCGCCGAGGTGGCGGGCGAGCGCGGCCGGGTTGGAGTGGTCGAAGACCAGGGAGGCGGGCAGGTTGAGCCCGGTGGCGGCGGCGAGCCGGTCGCGCAGCTCGATGGCGGTCAGCGAGTCGAAGCCGAGGTCGCGGAAGGCGCGGGCGCTGTTCACCGCCTCGCCGGAGGACTGCCCGAGGACGGCGGCGGCGTGGTCGCGCACCAGCCGCAGCAGGGTGACGTGCCGCTTGTGGCCGGACTGGGCGGTCAGTTCGCGGACGAGCTCGGAGGTGGCCGGGCCGCCGGTGCCCGTGGCGGGCTGGGCCGCGCGCAGCCGCCGCACCTCGGGGATGTCGTCGAACAGCACGGCCGGGCGGACGGAGGTGTAGGAGGCGGCGAAGCGGTTCCAGTCGACGTCGGCGACGGCGCCGGCGGCGCTGCCGCGCTCCAGCATGCGGCGCAGGGACAGCACGGCCGCGTCCGGGTCGAGGGGGGCGAGGCCGCGCCGGGTGAGGAACTCGGCATCGGCGCCGCCGGCGGGCGCGGCGCCCGCCCAGGGGCTCCAGGCCACGGAGACGGCGGGCACGCCCGCGGCGCGGGCGCGCTCGGCGAGCGCGTCCAGGTGCGCGGTGGCGGCCGCGTAGCAGCCCTGGGCGGCGCCGCCCCACACGCCGGACACCGAGGAGAACAGCACCAGCGCGTCGAGGCCGGCGGCGGGCGCCAGGTCCACCAGGTGCCGGGCGGCGGCGGTCTTGGCGGCGACGGCGGCGGCGATGTCGGCGGGCGTGGTCTCGGTGAGGGGGGCGAGCGGCACGAGCGGCGGGGCGTGCACGACGACGGCGGGCGCGTGCGCGTCGAGCAGCCCGGCCAGGGCGGCGCGGTCGGTGACGTCGCAGCGTACGGGGGTGACGGCGGCGCCGGTGAGCCCGGCGGCGGCGAGGGTGTCCGCGTCGGCGTCCGGCCCGGCGAGCACCACGCGGTCGGCGCCGTCCTCCAGGAGGGCGTGGACGAGCCGGCCGGGCACCGTGGTGAGGTCGCCGGCGATGAGGACGGTGCCGCGGGCGCGCCAGGCCGGCGGGGCGGCGTCGGCCGGGTTCCGCAGCACCCGGCGGCCGAAGACGCCCGCCGTCCGGAGGGCGATCTGGTCCTCGGCGCCGGGGTCGGCGAGGACGCCGGCGAGGCGGTCGAAGACGCGGGCGTCGGCCCGCTCGGGCAGGTCGATGAGGCCGCCCCACAGCTCGGGCAGCTCCAGCGCCGCCACCCGGCCCAGGCCCCACAGTTGGGCCCCGGCGGTGCACGGCACCTCGTCGGGCGCGGTGGCGACCGCGCCGCGGGTGACGGTCCACAGCGGCGCGCTGCCGCCGAGGTCGGCCAGCGCCTGGACGAGGGCGAGGGTGGCGGTGACCGAGGTGGGCACGGCGGGGTGCTCGGGGTGCTCCTCGACGCAGAGTCCGAGCAGCGACACGGCGCCGGTGACGGCGGTGTCGCCGTTGACGGCCGGCTCCAGCAGGCCGCGCAGTTCGGCGCGGCCGGTGCGGGCGGGGTCGACGGCGACGCGGCGGACCGTGCCGCCGAAGGAGGTGATCGCCCGCTCCACGGTGTCGGCGACGTCGGCGTGCCGCTCCCCGGTGGGCACGATCAGCAGGCGCAGGCCGGGGCGCCAGCCGCCGGTGGCGGGGCGCAGCCCCTGCCACGCGACGTGGTAGCCGAGCCGGTCGCCGGCCTCGGGGGCGCCGTCGGTGTCGCCGGCGGCGGGCGCCGGCTCGGGCCGGGCGGAGCCGACCCAGTAGCGCTCGCGCTGGAAGGCGTAGGTGGGCAGGTCGACCCGGCGGGCGCCGGGGTGGAGCGCGGCCCAGTCCACGGGCACCCCGGCGACCTGGGCCTCGGCGGCGGAGGTGAGGAAGCGCCGCGGCCCGCCCTCCCCGCGCCGCAGCGAGCCGACGGCCGGCACGGCGGTGCCGAGGCTCTCAACGGTCTGGCGGACGCCGACGGTGAGCACGGGGTGCGGGGAGCACTCCACGAACGCGTCGACGCCGTCGGCGAGCATGGCGCGCACGGCCGGCTCGAACCGCACCGGCCGGCGCAGGTTGCGGTACCAGTAGTCGGCGTCGAGCGCGGCCGTGTCGAGGAGCGCGGCCTCCACGGTGGAGTAGAAGGGCACGTCGCCGGCGCGCGGCCGGACGGGCGCGAGGACGGTGGCGAGCTCCTCGCGGACGCTCTCGACGTAGTGGGAGTGGGAGGCGTAGTCGACGTCGATGCGGCGGACCCGGGTGCCCTCGGCTTCCAGGGCGCGCAGCAGCGCCTCCAGGGCGCCGGGTTCGCCGCACACGACGGTCGACGCGGGGCCGTTGACGGCGGCGATCTCGACGGCGCCCGCGGTGCCGGCGGCGGCGAGCTTCTCCTCGACGTCGGCCGCGGGCAGGGCCACGGAGGCCATGCCGCCGCGCCCGGCCAGTTCGCGGGCGATGACCCGGGAGCGCAGGGCCACGACGCGGGCGGCGTCGTCGAGGGAGAGCGCGCCGGCGACGTGGGCGGCGGCGATCTCGCCCTGGGAGTGGCCGACGACGGCGGCCGGTTCGACGCCCAGGGAGCGCCACAGGGCCGCGAGGGAGACCATCACGGCGAAGGTGGCGGGCTGGACGACGTCGACGCGGTCGAGCCCGGGGGCCCCGGGCGCGCCGCGCAGCACGTCGGTGAGGGACCAGTCCACGTGGGGGGCGAGGGCGCGCTCGCAGCGCCGCAGCTCGGCGGCGAAGACGGGCGAGGTGTCGAGCAGTTCGGCGCCCATGCCGGCCCACTGGGAGCCCTGGCCGGGGAAGACGAAGGCGACCCGGCGGACGTCGGCGGCGGTGCCGGTGACGGCGTCCGGGGTGATCTCGCCGGCGGCCAGGGCCGCGAGGGCGTCGACGGGGGCGCCGGTGACGCCGGAGCCAGCGGTATCGCCCGTGTCAGCGGTGCCGCCGCCGTCGCCGGCGTCGCCGAGCAGGACGGCGCGGTGGGCGAGCGCGGCGCGCTCGGTGGCCAGCGCGTGGCCGATGTCGGCGGGCGCGGCGCCGGGGTGGCGCTCCAGGTGGGCGCGCAGCCGGGCGGCCTGGGCGCGCAGGGCGCCGGTGTGCTGCTGGTCGAGCGGCTGTCGGACGCGCTCCGCAACGGCCACCGGGTGCTCGCGG
>NZ_JBPQTV010000160.1:0-14783 GCF_051386515.1 Streptomyces sp. URMC 123
GGCGCGGGGGCGGCCCTCGCCGTCCCGGGGACCGGCGCGGTGGCGTCCGTACGGTCCCAGACACCCGTACGGTCCGAGGCACCCATACGGCCGGACGCTGCCTCCGCACGGCGCCAGCGGGATTCCAGCGCGTCCACGGAGCGGGACTGGCAGGTGGTCGCGGTGCCCCCGGCCGTGCCGCCGTCCCGGCTGCACGCGGTGGCCGCGGCGGGGCCCGACATGGCCTGGGCGGTGGGCAGCGAGAACATCCCGTCCTCCGGTCCGGGCCGGCCGATGGCCCGGCACTGGGACGGCCGGCAGTGGCTCGCCACCGACACCCGGCACCTCGCCTTCGCCGGGAGTCTGCACTCGGTCGCGGCCCAGGTCACCGGCTCCCGAGTCACCGCGTGGGCCGTGGGCACCGAGAACGACACGGGCTCGCACCCGCTGCGCTGGGACGGGTACACCTGGCGCCCGGTGGACCACCCCGGGCAGGGAGATCCGGACACCCGGCTGACCTCCGTGGCGCTCGGCCCGGACGGCAGCGTCTGGTTCTCCGCGCTGCGCGGCGGCGGTTGCACCGTGCTGCACCACGATCCGGGGGGCGGGTGGCGGTGGCTGGAGCCCGTGCCGGCCGACCGGGCGCACCCGGCGCGGATCAGGACGCGCCCCGACGGCTCGGTGTGGCTGGTGGGCTCTCAACCCTTCCAGGGCTGGCTGGCGCGCTTCACCGCCGTCTGGGACGGGGCCTGGACCGTGCTGCCGACGTTCGGCGGCCTCCATTCCCTGACGACCGATGTGCTCGCCCTCGCCCCCGACGACGTCTGGACCACGGGCAACGCCTACGGCATCGGCGGCCCGCCCGACAAGCCGCCCGGCGTCCATCTGATGCACTGGGACGGCGGCGAGTGGGACCAGATCGAGGGGCCGCTCTCCCTGGGCTCGCTCAACGCGATCGTCGACGACGCGCAGGGCCGGCCCGCCTGGACAGCGGGCTGGAACTTCTGGGACAGGACCCGCGCGGCGTATCTGCGGTGGGACGGCGGCGCGTGGGTGTCGGCGCCGGGGCCGCAGGGGGCGGGCGGTCCGGTCGTGAGCGACCTGGCACGCGTGCCGGGTACGGACACGTTCTGGTCGGTCGGTACCACCATCCTGCAGTCGCGCTCCGATATGCACCTCCATATCGAACGTTTCGCCTGACGACCGGGAGCTCGCCCGCCCGGGCCGCCCGAGCGCCGTACTGAACACGCGCGCGCCTGGCCGGATTCCGCCCGCCGCCGCCCTTGTCTCCATTCGCCGTCGAGCCCCGTTCCCCTAGCGTGCCGGGGGCGCTGTCGAACACATGGCGGACACATGGCGGAGGAAACGAGGTGGGGCCGGTGTCCCGTTCACCCGTTCCGGGACTGGCGGAGCAGGCCCGTGCGCTGGCCGAGGGCTCGGTGACCTCGCGGGAGCTGGTGGCCGGGGCCCTGGAGCGGATCAGGACGCTCGATCCGGCCCTCAACGCCTTCCGGCTGGTGCGCGTCGAGGCGGCGCTCGTCGAGGCGGAGGCCGCCGACCGGCGCCTGAGAGCCGGCGAGCGCCGGCCGCTGCTGGGCGTGCCGGTCGCGGTCAAGGACGACATGGACGTCCGCGGCGAGCCGACGGCCTTCGGCTGTCCGGGCCGGTTCCCCGCGCGGACCGCGGACGGTGAGGCGGTCCGCAGACTGCGCCTCGCGGGGGCGGTCGTCATCGGCAAGACCAACACCCCCGAGCTGGGGCAGTGGCCGTTCACGGAGGGCCCGGCCTTCGGCGCGACCCGCAACCCGTGGCACCTCGGGCACACCCCCGGTGGCTCCTCGGGCGGCGCCGCGGCCGCCGTGGCCGCCGGGCTGGTGCCCGCCGCACTGGGCTCCGACGGCGCGGGGTCCGTGCGCATACCCGCCGCCTGGACCCATCTGGTGGGCCTCAAGCCGCAGCGCGGCCGGATCTCCACCTGGCCGGAGGCGGAGGCGTTCCACGGCCTCACCGGCATCGGCCCGCTGGCCCGCACGGTCGCCGACGCGGCGCTGCTGCTGGACGCGGTGAGCGGCAGCCACCCTCGGGACCGGTACCGGCCGCCGGCCCTGCGGGTGCTGCCGGCGGCGGGCCGGGAGCCGCGGCGGTTGCGGATCGCGCTGTCGCTGCGCCCCGCCTTCACCGGGACGGCCAAGCCGCTGCACCCCGAGGTGCGCTCCGCCGTCCACGCCACGGCGGAGCGGCTGGCCGCCCTGGGCCACGACGTGGTGGCGGCCGAGCCGCGCTACGGGCCGATCGGGCCGGCGTTCGTGCCGCGGGCCACGGCGGGGGTGCGGGACTGGGTGGCGCGGGTGCCGGAGCCCGAGCTGCTCGATCCGCGGACGCGCGGTGCCGCACGCCTCGGGCGGGTGCTGGGCGGGGTGCCGCTGCGCCTGGCGCGGGCCGCGGAGCCGGGGCTGCGGCAGCGCGTCGGGGAGGTGTTCCACCGCTTCGACGTCGTGCTGACGCCGACCACGGCCACCCCGCCGCCGGCGATCGGGGCCATGACGGGGTTCTCCGGCTGGCGCACCGACCGCGCCATGATCGCGGCGTGCCCGTACGCGTGGCCGTGGAACGTCCTGGGCTGGCCGGGGATCAGCGTGCCGGCGGGCTTCACGGCGTCCGGGCTGCCGCTGGGGGCGCAGTTGCTCGGACCCGAGCACGGGGAGCCGCTGCTGGTGTCGCTGGCGGCGCAGTTGGAGGCGGACCAGCGGTGGTACGAGCGCCGGCCGCCGGTCGGCGCGGACGCGGACGCCGCACGGGGCTGAGCGGCGGGGCGGGCGGCTCCGGTGGGACCGGGCCGTCCCCCGGGTTACGGCGCTGACTCGGGTGGACGGGTCACGGCCGGGAGGCGTGCGGGCGGACCCGCGCCGCCAGGACCGCCACGTCGTCCTCCGCCGCTCCCGCGTCGAGCCGGTGCAGCACCTGGTCGAGCAGCGCGTCCAGCGACGCGTCCGCCGGCAGCCGCAGTTCGGTCAGCCGGCGCAGCGAGACGTCGATGTCCTCGCCGCGCCGTTCCACCAGCCCGTCCGTGTACAGCAGCAGTACGGGGCCCGGCACGCACGGGATGGTCACCTGTTCGTAGCCGCCGCCGGCCCCGGTGCCCAGCGGTGGCCCGGGGGACATGCGCACCAGGAGGGTCGGGCCGTCCGGCTGGAGGACCGCCGGCGGCAGATGGCCCGCGCTGGAGAGCCGGATGTCGCGGCCGGGTTCGGCCATGGCCAGCAGACAGGTGGCGGCCCGGTCGAAGCCGGCCGCCCCGATCAGCCGGTCGGCCCGGGCGAGCATCTCCTCGGGTTCAAGACCGGCGGTGGCGAGCAGCCGCAGCATCGCCCGGTAGTGGCTCATGGCGACGGCGGCCGCCACGCCGTGGCCCATCACATCGCCCATCACCTGGAGCGTGCGGCCGTCGCGCAGCACGATGGTGTCGAACCAGTCGCCGCCGACCAGGGCGCTGCTGCCGGAGGGCAGATAGCGCGAGGCGATCTCGAAGTCGGGGTGCGGGGCGCGCGGCTCGGACAGCAGGGCCCGCTGGAGCTCCAGGGCCACGCCGTGCTCATGGGTGTAGCGCAGGGCGTTGTCGAGGCTGACGGCGGCGCGGCCGGCGAGGTCCTGCGCGGCCAGGAGGTCCTCGTCGCTGAAGGCGGGTGACGAGCCGGCGCGGATCATGTTGACGGTGCCGATCGGCTCGCCCCGGGCGACCAGGGGCAGCACCAGGGCGGAGTGGAATCCCGCGGCGCGATACGCGCCCAGGCGGTCCGCGCTGGGCGCCGCCCGGCGCAGTTGCTCGTCGGAGAGGAGATTGAGCATCTGCGGGCGGCCGGTCCCCAGGCACTGCGGCACCACCGCGCCGGGCTGGTACTCCACGTCCTCGCCGGGCGGGCTGAACTCCCGCACCCGGTCCTGGAGGTGCGGCACGGCGGCAAGGGCGACGCGGCGCACGCGCAGGGGCGCGCCGGGGCGGAGCGCGGCACTGCCACCGGAGGCGTTGGGCAGCAGTTCGACGCTGGCCGCGTCGGCCAGCACGCGCACCAGGAACTCGGCCAGCTCCGTGCAGGTGGCGTCGGTCTCCAGGGTGGTGCCGATCCGGGTGGCGGCAGTGTCGAGCAGGGCGAGCCGCTCGCTGGCGCGCTGGAGGGCGTTCTGCTGGTGGCGGGAGGCGCTCACCTCCAGCACGATGCCGACGAGGCCCAGCACCCGGGGCCGGCCGGAGCCCGCGTCGGAGCCCCGGTCGTCCGTACGGTCGCCGGCCCCGCCACCGTCCTCCGTACGGTCGCCGGGCGCGGCCCCGGGACCCGTACGGTCGCCGCCGGCGGCCGCGTCGCCGGGGTGGCGCTCCAGCCGGTGGTACGCCCCGTGCCAGTAGCGCCGTTCGAGGGAGGAGGCGGCGCGGGTGTGGCCGCTGGAGGTGACCTCGCGGGGCCGGCCGTCGGCGAGGACCGCCCGCAGCACGTCCTCGCGGGCGTCGATGTCGGGCACCACCTCCGCGATGGTGCGGCCGATGTGTGCCTCGGGCGGCACGCCGTTCATCCTGGCCAGCGCGGGGTTGACGTAGACGTAGCGCAGCCGGGTGTCCAGGACGGCGATGCCGGCGGGGGTGCCGTCCAGGACGAGGCGCAGCTCCTCGGCACCGAGCGGGTCCGGCGGCTGCGAGGAGTCCGGCAGTGGCGAGGAGCCGTCGGCGCACACGACATGCCCTCCTCGTCCGCCGTACGGGACGCCGGCCGGTACGGGGCGCGCCCGCCGGTGCGGGACGCCCGCCGTACGGGGGTCACCGCACGGATCGGCCACAGTACGGATCGGCCACGGCACGGGAGCGGCCGCGACGGCCGCCCGTCCCCGCCCTCCATCCTGGGCCGCGGGGCGGCCCCCCGCATCCCCGGGAATCCTGGCGCGCCCCAGGCGTTCTCCCAGAGGTGATCTCCTCGACCTCGCTTCCGTCAGCCCTCGCACACGTCCGCTTCTCCGTCCTCGACCGCTCCCGCATCCGGCGCGGGCAGGACGGCCCGGCCGCGCTGCGGGACACCGTGCGCTTCGCCCGGCAGGCGGAGGAGCTGGGCTACCACCGGTTCTGGGTCTCGGAGCACCACGGCGTGCCGGGTGTCGCCGGCTCGGCGCCGACCGTGCTGGCCGCGGCTGTCGCGGCGGCCACCTCGCGCATCCGGGTGGGCACGGGCGGGGTCATGCTGCCCAATCACCGGCCGCTGGTGGTGGCCGAGCAGTTCGGGGTGCTCGAATCCCTGTTCCCCGGCCGGGTCGACATGGGCCTCGGCCGGTCGGTGGGCTTCACCGACGGCGTGCGGCGGGCGCTGGGGCGCGGCAAGGACGCGGCCGACGGCTTCGCGGAGCAGCTCGGCGAGCTCCTGGACTACTTCACGGGCGAGCGGCCCGGGGAGCCGGAGGCGCCCCGGGTGCGGGCCCGGCCCGCCGAGGGGCTGCGCCCCGCCCCCTTCGTGCTGGCCACGGGGGCGGGCGCGGAGCACGCGGCGGCGCTCGGGCTGCCGCTGGTCATCGCCCCCGCCCGGGGCGAGGACGCGATGCTGCGGGCGATCGAGGGCTACCGCGCCGCCTTCCGGCCCTCCGGGTGGACGGCGGAGCCCTTCGTGGTGGTCGCGTCGACGGTGGCCGTCGCCGGGACGACGGAGGAGGCCGAGCGGCTGCTGCTGCCGGAGGCCTGGTCGGCCGCCTGGTCACGGACGCACGGGGAGTTCCCGCCGCTGATCCCGGCCGAGGAGATCCTCGCCCTGCGGATGAGCGACCGGGAGCGGCGGTTCTTCGACGAGGCGCGGCAGGGGCATGTGCGCGGCACGGAGGACGAGGTGGCGGCCGCGCTGGAGGGGCTGATCCGCCGTACGGGCGCGGACGAGGTGCTGGTCACCACGAGCACGTACGACCGCGGGGAGGAGCTCGACTCGTATCGGCGGCTGGCGCGGGTGGCCGGGCTCACCCCGAAGGAGCCGGCCGGAGCGGCCACCTAGAATCGGCACGGCCGTGCCGATGCCGTCGCGGCCGACCCGCCGTCCCGGGCGCGCGCCAGCCGCCCGGATCGCACAGCCGTACGGAGTGACCCCCATGCGCACCGCCCACGATCCGTTTGTGCGGGTGCGCGGCGCCCGCGAGCACAATCTGCGCGAGGTGGATGTCGACATTCCGCGCGACGCGCTCGCCGTGTTCACCGGGGTCTCCGGCTCCGGCAAGTCCTCCCTCGCCTTCGGCACGATCTACGCCGAGGCGCAGCGCCGCTACATCGAGTCCGTCGCGCCGTACGCCCGGCGGCTGATCCACCAGGTGGGCGCGCCCACCGTGGCGGAGATCAGCGGGCTGCCCCCGGCCGTGTCGCTGGAGCAGCGGCGCTCGGCGCCCACCGCGCGGTCGTCGGTGGGCACGGTCACACTGCTGTCCAACTCGCTGCGGATGCTCTTCTCCCGCGCCGGCGACTACCCTCCGGGCACCGACCGGCTGGATTCCGACGCCTTCTCGCCGAACACCGCGGCCGGCGCCTGCCCCGCGTGCCACGGCCTGGGCGAGGTGCACGGGACCACGGAGGAGCTGCTGGTGCCGGACCCGTCCCTGAGCATCCGGGACGGGGCGATCGCGGCCTGGCCCGGGGCCTGGCAGGGCAAGAACCTGCGGGATGTGCTGGACGCCCTGGGGCACGACATCGACCGGCCCTGGCGCGAGCTGCCCCGGGCGGAGCGCGAGTGGATTCTGTTCACCGACGAGCAACCGGTCGTCACCGTGCACCCGGTGCGCGACGCCGGCCGCATCCAGCGCCCGTACCAGGGCACCTATATGAGCGCCCGCCGCTATGTGATGCACACTTTCGCCGACTCCAAGAGCCGGACGCTGCGGGCCCGCGCCGAGCGGTTCCTGCGCAGCACGCCCTGTCCGGAGTGCGGCGGCAGCCGGCTGCGCCCGGAGGCGCTGGCCGTCACCTTCGCCGGGCGCACGATCGCCGAGCTGGCCGGGCTGCCGCTCACCGGGCTGGCCGAGGTGCTGCGCCCGGCCGCCCGGGGCGAGGCCGGGGACGCCGCCGGCACCCTGGCCCGCGACCTGCTGTCGCGGATCGAACCGATCACCGAGGTGGGCCTGGGCTATCTGAGCCTGGACCGGGCGGCGCCGACGCTCTCGGCGGGCGAGTCCCAGCGGCTCCGGCTGGCCACGCAGTTGCGGTCGGGCCTGTTCGGCGTGGTGTACGTGCTGGACGAGCCGTCGGCGGGGCTGCACCCGGCCGACACCGAGGCGCTGCTGGTGATGCTGGAGCGGCTGAAGGCCGCCGGGAACTCCGTGTTCGTCGTGGAGCACGACATGGCGGTGGTGCGGCGGGCGGACTGGATCGTGGACGTGGGCCCCGGCGCGGGCGAGTACGGCGGGCGGGTGCTCTACAGCGGGCCGGTGGCCGGCCTGGCCGAGGTGACCGCGTCGGCCACGCGCCGGTTCGTGTTCGACGGACACGACGGATTCAACGGCTTCGACGGATTCGACGGCAAGCATCAGGGAGAGGCCCGCGGGGAGGCCGCCGTACGGGTGCCGCGCGAGCCGTCCGGCTGGGTGCGCCTGGAGGGCGTCACCCGGCACAATCTGCGCGACCTCACCGCCGAGTTCCCGCTCGGGGTCTTCACGGCGGTCACCGGGGTGTCGGGCTCGGGGAAGTCCACGCTGGTCGGGCAGGTGCTGGCCGGGGTCCTCGCGGAGGCCGCGGACGGCCCGGGCGCGGCGGACACGGCGGACACCGAGGACGGAGCACCGGCCGGCGCGGCGGACCGGGGGCCGGTGGCCGGAGAGCTCGTGGCCAAGGGCACGGAGGCCGTCGACCGGCTGGTCGTGGTGGACCAGCGGCCCATCGGCCGTACGCCCCGCTCGAACCTCGCCACGTACACCGGGCTGTTCGACACCGTACGCAAGCTGTTCGCCGCGACGGACGAGTCCCGCGCGCGGGGCTACACCGCGGGCCGGTTCTCCTTCAACGTCGCCGGCGGGCGGTGCGAGACCTGCCAGGGCGAGGGCTTCGTCGCCGTGGAGCTGCTCTTTCTGCCCGGCACGTACAGCCCCTGCCCGGACTGTCACGGCGCCCGCTACGCCCCCGAGACGCTGGAGATCCGCCTCCGCGGCCTGACCGTCGCCGAGGTGCTGGACCTGACCGTCGACGCGGCGCGGGAGTTCCTCGCGGACGCGCCGGCCGCCGCGCGGAGCCTGCGCACGCTCCAGGAGGTGGGGCTGGGCTATCTGCGGCTCGGCCAGCCGGCCACGGAGCTGTCCGGCGGCGAGGCCCAGCGGATCAAGCTCGCCACCGAGCTCCAGCGCGCCCGCCGGGGGCACACCGTCTATCTGCTGGACGAGCCGACCACCGGGCTCCACCCGGCCGATGTCGAGGTGCTGCTGCGGCAGTTGCACGGGCTGGTCGACGCCGGGCACTCGGTCGTGGTCGTCGAGCACGACATGGCCGTGGCGGCCGGCGCCGACTGGGTGATCGACCTCGGGCCCGGCGGGGGCGAGGAGGGCGGCCGGGTGGTGGCGTGCGGCACCCCGGACGAGGTGGCCGCGGCGCCCGGCAGCCGCACCGCCCCGTACCTCGCGGCACGCCTGGCGCGCTGACGCCTCGCGGGGCCCCGCGAGGCCCGGCGTCATGGCCGGCACGGCCGGGCGGCCGCCGGCGGCCCGCCCCGCGCACGGCGCGGTGCCTCGCGCTCAGCGCGGCGCCTTGCGCACCGCCCGCAGCCACTCCCGGTTCATCGCGGCGATGCTCGGCAGCGGAATCCCCTTCGGGCAGGCCGTGGCGCACTCCCCCGTGTTGGTGCAGCCGCCGAAGCCCTCCGCGTCCATCGTCGCGACCATGTCGAGCACCCGGCTCTCCCGCTCGGGCGCGCCCTGCGGCAGCACATTGAGGTGCACCACCTTCGCGGAGGTGAAGAGCATCGCCGAGCCGTTGGGGCAGGCCGCCACGCAGGCTCCGCAGCCGATGCACTCGGCGTGCTCGAAGGCGGTCTCCGCGGCCGCCTTGGGCACGGGCGTGGCGTGGGCCTCGGGCGCGCTGCCGGTGGGGGCCGTGACATAGCCGCCCGAGCCGATGATCCGGTCGAAGGCCGACCGGTCCACCACCAGGTCCTTCACGACCGGGAAGGCCGCGGCCCGCCACGGTTCGACGTCGATCGTGTCGCCGTCGGCGAAGTGGCGCATGTGGAGCTGACAGGTCGTGGTGCGCTCGGGTCCGTGCGCCTGCCCGTTGATCACCATGCCGCAGGCGCCGCAGATGCCCTCGCGGCAGTCGTGGTCGAAGGCGACGGGCTCCTCGCCGCGCAGGATGAGCTCCTCGTTGAGCGTGTCGAGCATCTCCAGGAACGACATGTCCGGCGAGATGCCGTCCACGTCGTACGAGGTCATGGCGCCGGGCTCGGTGGGGCCGGGCTGGCGCCAGATGCGCAGGGTGAGCCTCATGCGTAACTCCGCTGGGTGGGGTGGACGTACTCGAAGACCAGGTCTTCCTTGTGCAGGACGGGGGCGGTGCCGGTGCCGGTGAACTCCCAGGCGGCGGCGTAGGAGAACTCGTCGTCCTTGCGGGCCGCCTCGCCGCCCTCGGTGCGGCTCTCCTCCCGGAAGTGCCCGCCGCAGGACTCGGTGCGGTGCAGGGCGTCGAGGCACATCAGCTCGGCCAGTTCGAGGTAGTCGGCGATCCGGTTGGCCTTTTCCAGGGACTGGTTGAGCTGCGCCCCGGTGCCGGGCACCCTGATCCGGCGCCAGAACTCCTCGCGCAGCTCGGGGATGCGCTCCAGGGCCTTGCGCAGCCCGGTCTCGGTGCGCGCCATGCCGCACTCGTCCCACAGCAGCTCGCCGAGCTCGCGGTGGAAGGACTCGGGGGTGCGGTCGCCGCCCACCGACAGCAGCAGGTTCAGCCGGTCCTCGGTCTCGGCGACCGCCTCAGCGACGGCCGGGTGGTCCTCGGACACGGGGTCGTGACGGGTGCGGGCCAGGTAGTCGTTGAGGGTGGGCGGCAGGACGAAGTAGCCGTCGGCGAGCCCCTGCATCAGGGCGCTGGCGCCGAGCCGGTTGGCGCCGTGGTCGGAGAAGTTGGCCTCGCCGATGGCGAACAGTCCGGGCACGGTGGTCTGGAGGTCGTAGTCGACCCACAGCCCGCCCATCGTGTAGTGGATCGCGGGATAGATCCGCATCGGCACCTCGTACGGGTTCTCCGCGGTGATGCGCTCGTACATCTCGAAGAGGTTGCCGTACTTCTCCTCGACCGCCTCCCGGCCCATGCGGGCGATGGCGTCGGCGAAGTCGAGGTAGACGCCCTGGCCGCCGGGGCCCACGCCGTGGCCGGCGTCGCAGACGTTCTTCGCCGCCCGGGACGCGATGTCGCGGGGCACCAGGTTGCCGAAGGAGGGGTAGATCCGCTCCAGGTAGTAGTCCCGCTCGGATTCGGGGATCTCGGCCGGCGGGCGCGGGTCGCCCTTGGCCTTGGGCACCCAGATCCGGCCGTCGTTGCGGAGCGACTCGCTCATCAGGGTCAGCTTGGACTGGTGGTCGCCCGAGCGCGGGATGCAGGTGGGGTGGATCTGGGTGAAGCAGGGGTTGGCGAAGTACGCGCCGCGGCGGTGGGCCCGCCAGACGGCGGTGGCGTTGGAGTTCTTGGCGTTGGTCGAGAGGTGGAAGACATTGCCGTAGCCGCCGGAGGCGAGCACGACGGCGTCGGCGAGATGGGTGGATATCCGGCCGGTGACCAGGTCCCGGGCGACGATGCCGCGGGCCCGGCCGTCGATCACGATCAGGTCGAGCATCTCGGTGCGCGGGTGCATCTCCACCCGGCCCGCGGCGATCTGGCGGGAGAGCGCCTGGTAGGCGCCGAGCAGCAGCTGCTGACCGGTCTGGCCGCGGGCGTAGAAGGTGCGGGAGACCTGGACGCCGCCGAAGGAGCGGGTGTCGAGCAGTCCGCCGTACTCGCGGGCGAAGGGCACGCCCTGGGCCACGCACTGGTCGATGATCTCCACGGAGACCTGGGCGAGCCGGTGGACGTTGGACTCGCGGGCGCGGAAGTCGCCGCCCTTGACCGTGTCGTAGAACAGGCGGCGGACGGAGTCGCCGTCGTTGCGGTAGTTCTTGGCGGCGTTGATGCCGCCCTGGGCCGCGATGGAGTGCGCCCGGCGGGGCGAGTCCTGGTAACAGAACTGCACGACCCGGTAGCCCTGTTCGGCGAGGGTGGCGCCGGCCGCGCCGCCCGCCAGCCCGGTGCCGACGACGATCACGGTGTGCTTGCGGCGGTTGGCGGGGTTCACCAGCTTCGCCTCGAAGCGGCGCCGGTCCCAGCGCTCCTCGATGGGCCCGCCGGGGGCCTTGGTGTCGGCGATCGGGTCGCCCACGGTGTACGAGGCATAGGTCGTCATGTCAGCTCACCACTCCGGTCATGACCGCGACCGGCACGCTCAGGAAACCAAGGGTCAGGATCAGCGACAGGCCGGCGGCCGTCGCCTTGAGGGCGCCCTGGCGCCGGGCGCTGTTCGCGCCGAGCGTCTGGGCCGCGCTCCAGAAGCCGTGATGGATGTGGAGGCACAGGGCGAGCATCGCCACGATGTAGATCCCGCCGCCGTACCAGGTCGAGAAGGAGGCCACGAGGTTCTCGTAGGGGTGGTGCTGCTGGGCGCGCGGGTTCACGGTCAGGGTCGTCAGATCGAGGATGTGCCAGACGATGAAGAGCGCGAGGATCACCCCGCCCCAGCGCATGGTGCGGGTGGCGTAGCTCGCGCGGTGCCGGCGATGGACATAGCCCCGGGGGCGGGCCGCGCGGTCGCGGCGGCTGAGCTGGTACGCGGCCACCGCGTGCAGCACCACGGCGGTCACCAGCACCAGCCGGGCGAGCCACAGGAACCAGCCGTAGTGCAGGGCGGGCTCGCCGATGGTGCGCAGCCAGCGGGCGTAGCCGTTGAACTCCCCGGCCCCGAAGAAGATCTTGAGGTTGCCCAGCATGTGCACGACCAGGTACATCAGCATGATCACGCCGGTGACGGCCATGACCGCCTTCTTGCCCACGGTCGACTGCCAGAGCAGGCGGAGGGTGGACGGCCGGGCCGTCCGCGTCGCGAGTGCCATGTCTCCCGACCGTAGGGGCGACCCCCGACCAAGGTCCAAGACATGGAACGCAATGTGTCAATAGGCAGCGGCTATCGCCGGCCCTATGCTGGGCGGGTGCAGTTCCAGCAGCTGGTCTACTTCGTCGCGGTGGCCGAGACCCGGCACTTCACGCGGGCGGCGGAGCGCGTCCATGTGGCGCAGCCCTCGCTCTCCCAGCAGATCAGGGCCCTGGAGCGGGAGCTGGGCGCCGAGCTGTTCAGCCGCGCCCGGGGCAACATCGCCCTCACCGACGCGGGCGAGGCGCTGCTGCCGCTGGCCCGCCGCATCCTGGCCGACGTGGAGACCGCCCGGTACGAGGTGCAGGAGGTGGCCCGGCTGCGGCGCGGCCGGGTGCGGCTCGGGGCCACGCCCAGCCTCTGCACCGGGCTCCTCCCGGACATGCTGCGCGCGTTTCACGATCTGCACCCCGGCATCCAGCTGCTGGTGGAGGAGAGCGCATCCCACGACCTCGTACGGGAGCTGGCGCGCGGCGGGCTGGACCTGGCGCTGGTGGTGCTGCCGCTGCCGAGCGCCTCGCCCTCGCTGGACACCACCGAGCTGCTGAGCGAGGACCTGGTGGTGGTCTCCTCGGCGGCGGCGCCCTGGCCGGGCGGCGGGGTGCCGGTACGGCCGGCCGATCTGCGCGACCGCCCCCTGGTGATGTTCCGGCACGGCTACGACCTGCGGGAGCTGACGGTGGCGGCCTGCCGGGCGGCCGGCTTCGAGCCGTCGTTCACCGTCGAGGGCGGCGAGCTGGACGCCGTGCTGGGCTTCGTCCGGGCCGGACTGGGGGTCGCGGTGCTGCCGAGCATGGTCGCCGAGCGGGCGGGGCCGGGGCTGCGCAGCACCCCGTTCGCGCCGCCGGGGCTGCGCCGCACCATCGCGCTCGCCCACCGCACGGATGTGGCGCCGCCGCGCGCCGCCCGGGAGCTGCGCCGGGTCCTGCTGGACCGGCTGCGCGACGCGGCCGGGCGGGGGACGCTGCCGCGGGGGACGGAGCTGATCGCGCGGGGCTGAGCGAGCTGAGCGGGGTGGGTGGCGCGCGGGCGGCGCGGGACGGCGCGGACTTCGGCGCAGGGGCGCGTGGGACGGCGCGGGCTCCGACGGGACGGGCGCGGGTACGGCACGGGATGTCACGCATGGCACCGGGTGGCACGGGGCACCCTTTGAGACGGCGACCATCCGCGGCGCGCGCCCGAACAGCGCGACCCGGTGCCGAGGTGGCGCGGCGTCAGGACAACAAGGCTTCAAGACGTCGAGGCAACGAGGCATCGAGGCGTCGAGGTGGATTCCGACAGGAGGTACCGACCGTGCCCGATCGTCCGGACAGCGGCCGACCCGGCCCGATCACCGAATCGGAGGCGGAGGCGCGGGTGCGCGGCATCTGCTTCAAGACCGGCCCACCGCGCCGGCTCGGTGTCGAACTCGAATGGTTCGTCCAGGACCTCCGCGACCCGTCCCTCCCCCTCGACCCCGACCGGTTCTCCGCCGCCACCCACGCGCTCCGCGCCCTCCCGCTCCGCTCCGCCCTGACGTTCGAGCCCGGCGGGCAGCTGGAGCTCAGCTCTCCCCCGGCCACCACCCTGAGCGGCCTCGTCGACTGCGCCGCCGGTGACCTCCGCCTCGTACGGACCGCGCTGCGCGGCCACGGGCTCGCCCTCGCCGGTCACGGCCACCACCCCTGGCTGCCGCCGCGCCGGCTGCTGACCGCGCCCCGCTACGCGGCCATGGAGCGCTACTTCGACCGCTCCGGCCCGGCCGGGCGGGCCATGATGTGCGCCACCGCCTCCCTCCAGATCTGCCTGGACGCCGGCCACGAGGAGCCCGGCCCGCTGGGCTTCGGGCGCCGCTGGCACCTCGCCCATCTGCTGGGCGCCGTGCTGGTCGCCGCGTTCGCCAACTCGCCGCTGCGCCAAGGGCGGCCGACCGGCTGGCGCTCCACCCGGCAGGCCGTGTGGTCCGCCCTCGACCCCGGCCGGTGCCTCGCCCCGCCCGAGGCCCTCGACCCCCGGGCGTCCTGGGCGGCGTACGCGCTCGACGCGGGGGTGATGTGCGTGCGCTCCCCCGAGGGGCCCTGGCGCGTGCCCGAGCGGCTCACCTTTCGCGAGTGGGTGCGCGGCGGGCTGCCCACGCCGCCCACGCTCGACGACCTCTCGTACCACCTGACCACCCTGTTCCCGCCGGTCCGGCCGCGCGGCCACCTCGAACTGCGCATGATCGACGCCCAGTCGGGCGACGACGGCTGGCTGGTGCCGCTGGCGGTCACGGCCGCGCTCTTCGACGACCCGGAGGCGAGCGAGACCGTCCACCGCGCCGTCAAACCGCTCGCCGAGACGGCGGGCGCCGCGCCCGCGCCCCGCAATCCGCTGTGGCGGCACGCCGCCCGGCACGGCCTCGGCGACCCCGAGCTGCACGCCGCCGCGCTCACCTGCTTCGCGGCGGCCCAGGAGGCGCTCCCCCGGCTGGACGCGCCGACCGGGGTACGGGACGCCGTCGCCGCGTTCGTGGACCGCTATGTCGCCCGGGGGCGCTGCCCCGCGGACGATGTGCTCGACCGCCACCCCGGGAAGGAAGGCGACCCGCGATGACCGCACCCCACACCGATCCGGCCGCCGCCCCGGGCTCCGGCCCCGGCCCGGCGATGAGCCCCGACCCCGCGATGGACC
>NZ_JBPQTV010000161.1:0-14745 GCF_051386515.1 Streptomyces sp. URMC 123
CCCTCGTGCGGGCCGCACCCTCCGCCGCGGCCCTGCCGCCGCTCGGCCTGCGGGTCAACCCACAGGTGGGCGGCGGCCCGTACTACCGTCGCGCTGCTCACAGAACGGCGGTTCCATGCCAGGGAACGGCGGTGTGCCTGTGCTCCTGCTCCGGAAACACCCCGACGCCGTCGTGGTGGGCGCCGGCGTCGTCGGCGCCGCCTGCGCCGAGGCGCTGACCCGGCGCGGACTGCGCGTCACCGTGCTGGACCGGGCGCCCGTCGCCTCCGGCACCACCGCGCGCGGCGAGGGCAACCTTCTCGTCTCCGACAAGCGGCCGGGCCCCGAACTCGCCCTCGCCCAGGCGTCCCTGCGGCGCTGGCCGCGGCTGCTGGCCGAGCTCGCCGCCGAACTGGGCCCCCGGCTCGCGGACTGCGAGTACGAGCCCAAGGGCGGCCTCGTCGTGGCCACCACGGACGCCGAGGCGGCCGCCCTGCGGACGCTCGCCGCCGCGCAGCGGGCCGCCGGGGTCGACGCCCGCCCGGTGGCCGCTCCAGCCGTCCTGGAGCCCCATCTCACCCCCGAGGCGCGCGGCGCCGTCCACTACCCCGAGGACGCCCAGCTGCAGCCCGTGCTGGTCGCCACCGCCCTGCTCGCCGCCGTCACCGCGCGCGGCGGGGCGATCCGTACGGGCGTCGAGGCCCTCGGCGTGCGCCACGGGCGCCGGGGGCGGGTCACGGCCGTGACGACCTCGGCCGGGCCGCTGCCGTGCGGGTCGGTCGTCAACGCCTGCGGCCCCTGGGCCGGTTCCTTCGCCGCCGCGGCCGGCGCCCCGCTGCCCGTCTCGCCCCGGCGCGGCCTGATCCTGGTCACCGCGCCCCTGCCGCCCGGCACGGTCCGGCACAAGGTGTACGACGCGGGCTACGTCGGAGCCGTCGGCAGCGGGGCGGCGGGGCTGAGGACCTCGACCGTGGTGGAGGCGACCCGGGCCGGCACCGTACTGATCGGCTCCAGCAGGGAGCGCGTGGGCTTCGACGCGACCGTACGGGTCGAGGTGCTGCGCGTCCTCGCCCGCAGGGCCACCGCCCTCTTCCCCGTACTGCGCGAGGTGCCCGCCCTGCGCGCGTACGGCGGCTTCCGCCCGTACACCCCCGACCATCTGCCGGTCATCGGCGAGGACCCGCGCCGCCCAGGACTGTGGCACGCCACCGGGCACGAGGGCGCCGGCATCGGCCTCGCCGCGGCCACCGGCGAACTCCTCGCCGAACTCCGCACCGGACAGACCCCGCATCTCGACCCGGCGCCCTTCCGGGCCGACCGCCCCGCCCTGTTCACCGAGGAGGCCCGGTGTTCCGTGTGACCGTCGACGGCGCGAGCCGGCCCGCGTACCCCGGGCAGACGGTGGCCGCCGTACTGCTCACGGCCGGCCGCGTCTCCTGGCGCACCACCCGGGGCGCGGGCCGGCCGCGCGGCCTCTTCTGCGGCATCGGCGTCTGCCACGACTGCCTGGTGACGGTCAACGGCCTCGCCGACGTCCGCGCCTGTCAGCGCGAGGCCCGCCCCGGCGACGACATCCGCACGGGAGAGGGCGCCGGGGGCACGGCGTGAGCCGGCGGGTCGTCGTCATCGGCGCCGGGCCCGCCGGCGCGGCGGCCGCGCTCGCCGCGGCCCGGTCGGGGGCGGACGTCGTGGTCGTCGACGGCGCGGCCCGACCCGGCGGCCAGTACCACCGGCTGCCCGCGCCGGGCCTCGCCGGCCGCGCCTCCGCGGGGGCGCTGCACCTGGAACGGGCCCTGCTCACCGCCCCGCGGGTGACCGTTCTGTGCCGGGCCGCCGTCTGGGCCGTCGAACCGGTGGCCGAAGAGCCCGTGGCCGTCGAGCCCGTGGAGGGGCGGGCCGCACACCGGGTCCATGTGCTCCAGGGCCCCGCCGACGGCATCGGCCGCACCGCCAGGACGCTCGACGCCGACGCGCTGGTCCTGTGCCCCGGGGCGTACGACCGGGCGCTGCCCTTCCCCGGCTGGGAGCTGCCCGGGGTCTACACGGCGGGCGCCGCCCAGGCGCTGGCGAAGGGTCAGGGCCTGGCCGTCGGCCGGCGCGCCGTGGTCTGCGGCACGGGACCGTTTCTGCTGCCCGTGGCCGCCGCCCTGGCGGGCGTCGGGGCGGAGGTCGTCGGCGTGTTCGAGGCGGGCTCGCCCCTCGGCTGGCTGCGCTCCCCGCTGTCCGTACTGCGCGACGGCCGGGACAAGCTCCCCGAGGCGGCCGGCCACGCGGTCCTGCTGGCCCGCCACCGGATTCCGTATCGCACCCGTACTGCCGTCGTCGCCGCGCACGGGACGGACCGCGTCGAGGCCGTGACCGTGGCCCGGCTGGACGCCCGCTGGCGGATCAGGCCCGGCAGCGAGCGCCGCGTCGAGGGCGTGGACGCGGTCTGTACGGGCTTCGGCTTCACCCCCCAGCTCGAACTCGCCGTCGCGGCGGGCTGCGCGCTGGGGGAGGGCCCCGACGGCGGCCCGCGGGTGACCGTGGACGGCCGCCAGGCCACGAGCGTGCCGGGCGTCTACGCGGCGGGCGAGATCACCGGCGTCGGCGGTGCGCGGCTCGCCGCGGCCGAGGGCGAGCTGGCCGGCCTGGCGGCGGCCGGCGGCCTGTCGCGCGACGGGCGGGCGCCCGCGGTCGCCGCGCGGGTGCGGTCCGGGCGGCGGTTCGCGGCGGCCCTCGCGGCCGCGCACCCGGTGCGGGACGGCTGGCACGGGTGGCTCGCCGACGACACGCTCGTCTGCCGCTGCGAGGAGGTGCCGTACGCGGATCTGCGCGCCGCCGTGGCCGAGCGCGGCGTGGACGGGCTGCGCGCGCTCAAGCTGAGCTGCCGCGTGGGCCTGGGCGCCTGCCAGGGCCGGGTGTGCCTGCGCAACGCCGCCGAGCTCGCGGCGGTCGCCGACCCCGAGGCGGGCGAGCGCCGGCCGATCGCCCAGCCGGTGCGCCTCGGCGACCTCGCCCGCGAGCCCGACGGCCCCGACGACCCCGGTGCTCCTGACCGGCCCGACGGCCCCGACGCTCCTGCCGGCCCTGACGACCACGACGAGCCCGCCCGCCCCGCCGTGCCCACCCGTGACCCCTCGGAGGGAACCCGATGAGCGCCCCCATGAGTGCCAAGCCCCACGCCGCCGGGCTCACCGGCGTCATCGTCGCCACGGCCCTGCCGTACGCGCCCGACCCCGCCGCGCCCGCAGGGCTCCGGCCGGACCTCGACCGCTACGCCGAGCACTGCCGCTGGCTGGTGGACGAGGGCTGCCACGGGGTGGGCCCCAACGGCTCCCTCGGGGAGTACTCCTCGCTCACCGACAGCGAGCGCCGCGCCGTCGCCCGTACGGCGGTCGAGGCGGTCGGGCGGGACGCGCTCGTGGTCGTGGGCGTGCACGGCGCGGGCGCGCACCAGGCGCGCCACTGGGCCGAACTGGCGGCCGAGGACGGCGCCGACGGAGTACTGTGCCTGCCGCCGACCCTCTACCGGGCCGGTCCCGCCGAGATCGTGCACCACTTCACGGAGGTGGCGAAGGCGGGCCTGCCGGTCATGGCGTACAACAACCCCATCGACACCAAGGTGGACCTGACGCCGGAGATCCTGCGCGAGGTCGCGGCGATCGACGGCGTCGTGGCGATCAAGGAGTTCTCCGGCGACATCCGCCGGGTGCCGCACATCAGGGAGCTGGCGCCGCGCCTGGAAGTCGTCGCGGGCGCCGACGACCTGGTGCTGGAGGCACTGCTGATGGGGGCCACGGGCTGGTTCGCCGGCTTCCCCAATGTCTTCCCCGCCGCGTCGGTGCGGCTGTACGAGCTCGCCCGCGCCGGCCGCCTGGACGAGGCCAGGGCGCTCTACGAGCCGCTGGTGCCGGCCTTCCGCTGGGACTCCCGTACGGAGTTCGTCCAGGCCATCAAGCGGGCGATGGGCCTCGCCGGCCGGTACGGCGGCCCCTGCCGGCCCCCGCGCGGCCCGCTGTCCGGCGCCCTGCTGGAGCGGCTCGACGCCGATGTGCGGCGGGCCCTCGACGCCGTCGCCGCCTCCGCCGGGGGCTCCAAGACCACCGCGCCCGGCACGGCGCCCGGCACCGAGTCCGCCACCGCGCCCGGCGGCGCGGCCCCCGCGGCCCGCTGATGCGCGCCGCCCGCTGCTTCAGCGCCGTCGACTCGCACACCGAGGGCATGCCCACCCGTGTCGTCACCGGCGGCGTGGGCGTGGTCCCGGGGGCCACCATGGCCGAGCGGCGCCGGTACTTCATGGAGCGCCTGGACGACATCCGCCGGCTGCTCGTGAACGAGCCGCGTGGGCACTCCGCGATGAGCGGCGCCATCCTCCAGCCGCCGACCCGCCCCGACGCCGACTGGGGCGTGCTCTACATCGAGGTCTCCGGCTGTCTGCCGATGTGCGGGCACGGCACCATCGGGGTGGCGACCGTTCTGGTCGAGACCGGCATGGTCGAGGTCGTCGAGCCGGTGACCACCGTACGGCTCGACACTCCGGCAGGACTGGTGACGGCCGAGGTCGCCGTGCGCGACGGGCGCGCGGAACGGGTCACCCTGCGCAACGTCGTCAGTTACGCGGCCGAGCTGGACGCCGTCGTCGACGTGCCGGGCCTCGGGGAGGTCCGCTACGACATGGCGTACGGCGGCAACTTCTACGCCATCACGCCCCTCGACGCCCTGGGCATCCCGTTCGGCACCGACCGGGCGAACGACATCCTGGCGGCGGGCCTGGCCGTGATGGCCGCCATCGACGAGCAGCGGCGGCCGGTCCACCCCGAGGACCCGCGCATCGCCGGCTGCCGGCACGTGCAGTTCACCGCGCCCGGCGGGCCGGACAGCGACGCGCGCAACGCCATGGTGATCCACCCCGGCTGGTTCGACCGGTCCCCCTGCGGGACGGGCACCAGCGCCCGCATGGCCCAACTGCACGCCCGGGGCGCGCTCCCGCTCCACCGGGACTTCGTCAACGAGTCCTTCATCGGCACCCGCTTCACGGGCCGCCTGGTGGGCACCGAGCGGGTGGGGGACCGGGAGGGCGTCGTCCCCACGGTCACCGGGCGGGCCTGGATCACGGGCATGGGCCAGTATCTGCTGGACCCGGCGGACCCCTTCCCGGCGGGCTTCACGCTGTAGCGCCGGCGGATCGCCGCCCACGGCCCGGCGAGGCGCGCCGGGGCGGGCCGAGGTGCTGCCACCTGTTGACTACGCCTATTCATCCATCGAGTATGTGAATGGATCGATCCAGTCGGAGCGACGCACAGAGACGATGGCAGGGAGGCACCGCCCATGTCAGGACCGCGACCCGTACGGGCGCCGCGCGGCACCGAACTGAGCGCCCAGGGGTGGCAGCAGGAAGCCGCCCTCCGGATGCTCCAGAACAACCTCGATCCCGAGGTGGCCGAGCACCCCGACAAGCTCGTCGTCTACGGCGGCACGGGCAAGGCGGCCCGCGACTGGCGCTCCTTCGACGCCATGGTCCGCACCCTGACGACCCTCAAGCAGGACGAGACGATGCTCGTCCAGTCGGGCCGCCCGGTCGGTGTCATGCGGACCCACGAGTGGGCCCCGCGCGTCCTGATCGCCAACTCCAACCTCGTCGGTGACTGGGCCAACTGGGAGGAGTTCCGCCGGCTGGAGGCCCTGGGCCTGACCATGTACGGCCAGATGACCGCCGGTTCCTGGATCTACATCGGCACCCAGGGCATCCTCCAGGGCACGTACGAGACCTTCGCGGCCGTGGCGGCGAAGCGCTTCGGCGGCACGCTCGCCGGGACCATCACGCTCACCGCCGGCCTCGGCGGCATGGGCGGCGCCCAGCCGCTCGCCGTCACCATGAACGACGGCGTGGCGATCTGCATCGACTGCGACCCCCGCGCCATCGAACGCCGGATCGAGCACCGCTACCTGGACGTGCGGGCCGACAGCCTCGACCACGCCCTCCAGCTCGCCGTCGAGGCCCGCGACGCCCGCCGGCCGCTGTCCATCGGCGTCCTCGGCAACGCCGCCGACCTGCTGCCCCGGCTGCTCGCCATGGGCGCCCCGATCGACATCGTCACGGACCAGACCAGCGCCCACGACCCGCTGAGCTACCTCCCGCTGGGCATCGACTTCGACGACATGGCCGCCCGCGCCGCCGACGACCCGGCCGACTTCACCCAGCGCGCCCGGGAGTCCATGGCCCGCCACGTCGAGGCCATGGTCGGCTTCCTGGACGCCGGCGCCGAGGTCTTCGACTACGGCAACTCCATCCGCGGCGAGGCGAAGCTCGCCGGCTACGAGCGCGCCTTCGACTTCCCCGGCTTCGTCCCCGCCTACATCCGCCCACTCTTCTGCGAGGGCAAGGGCCCCTTCCGCTGGGCCGCCCTCTCCGGCGACCCCAAGGACATCGCCGCGACCGACCGGGCCGTCCTCGACCTCTTCCCGGAGAACGAGTCCCTGGCCCGCTGGATCAAAATGGCCGGGGAGCGCGTGCACTTCCAGGGCCTGCCCGCCCGCATCTGCTGGCTCGGCTACGGCGAGCGCGACCGGGCCGGTGAGCGCTTCAACGACATGGTCGCCTCCGGCGAGCTCAGCGCCCCCGTCGTCATCGGCCGCGACCACCTCGACTGCGGCTCCGTGGCCTCCCCCTACCGCGAGACGGAGGCCATGCTCGACGGCTCCGACGCCATCGCCGACTGGCCGCTGCTCAACGCCATGGTCAATGTCGCCTCCGGTGCCTCCTGGGTCTCCCTGCACCACGGCGGCGGCGTCGGCATGGGCCGCTCGATCCACGCCGGGCAGGTCACGGTCGCCGACGGCACCCCGCTCGCCGGCGAGAAGATCCGCCGGGTGCTCACCAACGACCCCGGCATGGGCGTCATCCGCCATGTGGACGCCGGCTACGACATCGCCGACGAGGTCGCCAAGGACCGCGGCGTCCGCGTCCCCATGCGGGAGGACGCGTGACCGGGACGGTGGGCGACCGCTCCGCTCCCGCGCCGCGGACGCCCACCGGCGGCTCCTCCTTCCACGAGATGTGGCGCGACCTGCTGCCCATCGGCCGCCACGAGGCCACCGGCGGCTACCGCCGCTTCGCCTGGACGGCCGCGGACACCGACTGCCGGGCCTGGTTCCGGGCCCAGGCGGAGAGCCGGGGCCTGGCCTACGAGCTCGACCGCAACGGCAACCAGTGGGCCTGGTGGGGCGACCCGGCCGGGGCCGACGCCGTGGTCACCGGCTCCCACCTCGACTCCGTCCCCGAAGGCGGCGCCTTCGACGGCCCCCTCGGCGTCGTCTCCTCCTTCGCCGCCGTCGACGAACTGCTGGCGCGCGGCGCCCGCCCGAACCGGCCGCTGGCCGTGGTCAACTTCGGCGACGAGGAGGGCGCGCGCTTCGGCGTGGCCTGCGTCGGCTCCCGGCTCACCGCCGGCCGGCTCACCGCGGAGGGGGCCCACGCCCTGCGCGACGCCGACGGGGTGAGCCTCGCCCAGGCCATGGAGCGTGCCGGCCACGACCCCGCCGCCATCGGGCCCGACCACGAGCGGCTCGCCCGGATCGGCGCCTTCGTGGAACTCCACGTCGAGCAGGGCCGCGCCCTGGACCGCACCGGCCACCCCATCGGCGTGGCCAGCGCGATCTGGCCGCACGGCCGCTGGCGGTTCGACTTCCGGGGCGAGGCCAACCACGCCGGCACCACCCGGCTGGAGGACCGCCGTGACCCGATGCTCACCTACGCCAACACCGTGCTCGCCGCCCGCAAGAAGGCCCGGCTGGCCGGCGCCCTCGCCACCTTCGGCAAGGTCTCCGTCGAGCCGAACGGCGTCAACGCCATCGCCTCCCTGGTGCGCGGCTGGCTCGACTCCCGCGCCGCCGACGAGGAGACGCTCGCCTCGGTGGTCGCCGAGATCGAGCGCACCGCCGTCGAACGCGGGCAGCGCGACGGGGTCGAGGTGACCGTCACCCGGGAGTCGTTCACCCCGGTCGTGGAGTTCGCCCACGGCCTCCGCGACGAGCTCGCCGCCCTCCTCGGCGGCGTGCCCGTCCTGCCCACCGGGGCCGGACACGACGCCGGAATCCTCTCCGACGCCGTGCCCACCGCCATGCTGTTCGTGCGCAACCCCACCGGCGTCTCGCACTCGCCCGCCGAGGCGGCGACCGAGGACGACTGCCTCGCCGGGGTGACCGCGCTCGCCGACGTACTGGAGGGCCTCGCGTGTCGCTGACACCGCAGAGCTACTGGGCCGAACACGCCTGGATCGACGGGGCCGTGCTGCCCGGTGTGCTCATCCGGACCGACGTCGGGGGCCGGATCACCGAGGTGCGGCCCTCGACCCCCGCCCCGCCCCCCGGCGCCGTCGCCCTCCACGGGCTGACCCTGCCGGGGCTGGCCAACGCGCACAGCCACGCCTTCCACCGCGCCCTGCGGGGCACCGTGCAGGCCGGCGACGCGGCGGGCCCGGCGGACGGTGCCCCGCTCGACGACCCCTCCACCGGCGGTCCGCCCACCACCGGCGCCCCGGACTCCTTCTGGACCTGGCGCGAGGTCATGTACGGCGTCGCCCAGCGGCTCACCCCCGAGTCGTATCTCGCCCTCGCCCGCGCCGTCTACGCCGAGATGGCCCTGGCCGGCATCACCTGCGTGGGGGAGTTCCACTACGTCCACCACGCGTCCGACGGCACCCCCTACGACGACCCCAACGCCATGGGCCACGCCCTGATCGAGGCGGCCGCCCAGGCGGGCATCCGGATCACCCTGCTGGACACCTGCTATCTCTCCGCCGGCTTCGGCGAGCCGCCCACCCCCCGTCAGCTCCGCTTCAGCGACGGCAGCGCCGCCGCGTGGGCCGAGCGCGTATCGCTCCTGGAGGCCACCGGCCACGCCCGGATCGGCGCGGCCATCCACTCCGTGCGGGCCGTGCCCGAGGGGGAGCTGCGCACCGTCGCCGCCTGGGCCGACGAGCGGCGGGCCCCGCTCCACGTACACCTGTCCGAGCAGCCCGCCGAGAACGAGTCCTGCCTCGCCGCGCACGGCCGCACCCCCACCCGGCTCCTCGCCGACCACGGCGTCCTCGGCCCCCGCACCACGGCCGTCCACGCCACCCACCTCACCCCCGAGGACATCGAGCTGCTCGGCTCGGCCGCCACCGCCATCTGCATGTGCCCCACCACCGAGCGCGACCTCGCCGACGGCATCGGGCCGGCCACCCGGCTCCGGGACGCCGGCAGCCCGCTGTGCCTGGGCAGCGACAGCCACGCGGTCATCGACCTCTTCGAGGAGGCGCGGGCGATGGAGCTGAACGAGCGCCTGCGCAGCCGCGCCCGCGGCCACTGGAGCGCCCCCGACCTGCTGCGCGCCGCCACCGCCGACGGCCACGCGGCCCTCGGCTGGCCCGAGGGCGGCCGGATCGCCGCCGGCGCCCTCGCCGACCTCACGACGGTGGCCCTGGACTCCATCCGCACCGCCGGCCCGCTGCCCCGGCACGGCGCCGAGACGGCCGTATTCGCCGCGACGGGCGCGGACGTCCGCCATACGGTGGTGGGAGGCCGTCATGTCGTACGCGACGGGGCCCACCAGCTCGTGCCGCACGCCCCGAGGGCCCTGTCCGAGGCCATCGCCGCCCTGCGCGGCCGACAGCCCCACGGCTGAAGGAGAGCCACCCCCCGATGCACACCCACACGCCCATGACCAGCCGGCCGCCCACGGGGCCCAGCAGCCCCACCACGACCGCCGTCACCGGCATCGCCACGCTCGTCACCAACGACCCCTCCCTCGGCGCCGGCCCCCTCGGCCTGATCCGGGACGCGGCCGTCGTCATCGCCGGCGACCGCATCGCCTGGGTCGGTACGACAAGCAAAGCACCCGCCGCTGACAATCGCGTCGACGCCGCCGGCCGGGCCGTGATCCCCGGGTTCGTGGACTCCCACTCCCACCTCGTCTTCGCCGGCGACCGCACCGAGGAGTTCAACGCCCGGATGTCCGGGCGGGCGTACGAGGCCGGCGGCATCCGCACCACCGTCGCCGCCACCCGCGCCGCCTCCAACGACGAACTCGACGCCAACGTCGCCCGCTACCTCGCCGAGGCGCTGCGCCAGGGCACCACCACCGTGGAGACCAAGTCCGGCTACGGCCTCACCGTCGAGGACGAGGCCCGCGCGCTGCGCATCGCCGCCGCGCACACCGACGAGGTCACCTATCTGGGCGCCCACATCGTGGCCCCCGAGTTCGCCGACGACCCGGCGGGCTACGTGGACCTCGTCACCGGCCCCATGCTCGACGCCTGCGCCCCGTACGCCCGCTGGATCGACGTCTTCTGCGAGCGCGGCGCCTTCGACGGGGACCAGGCGCGGGCGATCCTGACCGCAGGAGCGGCCCGCGGACTGATCCCCCGGGTCCACGCCAACCAGCTCACCCACGGTCCCGGGGTGCGCCTGGCGGTCGAACTCGGCGCCGCCTCGGCCGACCACTGCACGCATCTCACCGACGCCGACGTCGACGCCCTGGCGAGCGGCGACACCGTCGCCACGCTGCTGCCCGGCGCGGAGTTCTCCACCCGCGCCCCCTGGCCCGACGCGCGCCGGCTGCTCGACGCGGGCGTCACCGTCGCCCTGTCCACCGACTGCAACCCCGGCTCGTCCTTCACCAGTTCCATGCCGTTCTGCGTCGCGCTCGCCGTACGGGACATGGGGATGACGCCCGACGAGGCGCTCTGGTCGGCGACGGCCGGCGGCGCGGCGGCGCTGCGCCGGGACGACATCGGCCGGCTCGTCCCCGGGGCCCGCGCGGACCTCGTCCTGCTGGACGCGCCGTCGCCGGTGCACCTGGCCTACCGTCCGGGCGTTCCGCTCGCGCGGGCCGTCTGGCAGGGCGGAGAACTGGTGGGCGGGGCGCCGGTCTGAGGCCGCGGTGGGGCCCGGCCCCGGGGCGAGGAGGCCCGCCGTGCGCGAACGGCCCGCAGCGCGCGAACGGCCGGCAGGACGCGAACGGCCCGCGGGGGCGCCAACCGGCGCCCCCGCGGGCCGAATACAGCCGTACTACGGCTCACTCCTCCGTGAGCAGTCCCTTGCGCAGCCGGTGCAGTGTCCGTGACAGCAGGCGCGAGACATGCATCTGGGAGATGCCGAGCTCCTCGCCGATCTCGGACTGCGTCATATTGGCCACGAAGCGCAGGCTCAGGATCTTCCGGTCGCGCTGCGGCAGTTCCGCGATCAGCGGCTTCAACGACTCGACGTACTCGATGCCTTCGAGCCCGTGGTCCTCGTAGCCGATGCGGTCGGCCAGCGCGCCCTCGGAGTCGTCCTCCTCCGGCTGGGCGTCCAGCGAGCTCGCGGTGTAGGCGTTGCTCGCGACCATGCCCTCGACGACCTCGTCGGTCGTGATGCCCAGGCGCTCGGCGAGCTCGGCCACCGTGGGCGCCCGGTCCAGGGTCTGGGCCAGCTCGTCGCCGGCCTTGGCCAGCTCCAGGCGGAGCTCCTGAAGGCGGCGCGGCACCCGCACGGACCAGCTGGTGTCGCGGAAGAAGCGCTTGATCTCGCCGATGATGGTCGGCATCGCGAAGGTGGGGAACTCCACGCCGCGGCTGAGCTCGAAGCGGTCGATCGCCTTGATCAGGCCGATGGTGCCGACCTGGACGATGTCCTCCATGGGCTCACTGCGGGTGCGGAACCGGGACGCCGCGAACTTCACCAGGGCGAGGTTCAGTTCCACCAGGGTGTTGCGGACGTACGCGTACTCGTGCGTGCCTTCCTCGAGCATTTCGAGGCGGGCGAAGAGCGTCTTGGACAGGGCCCGTGCGTCCAGGGCCCCGATCGCGTCGTGCGGGGGGATGTCGGGCAGATCCGCGAGGACGTCGTCCTCGAGCGGGGGCGGTGGTGTCGACGCCGCGGTCCGTACGGCCACGGCCGCTGTGCGGTCCGCGGGGGCCGTGTGGTCGGTGCGCGATTCGTCGAGCCGGGGTGACATGGTCTCCTCCATCGTTCTCGGCATATGGCTGCCGAAGCCGATCTCCTGCCTGCGGTGTGCGGCGCCTCCAAAGCCGGCGTTGACGTAGTGGTCTCTACTAGCCCTACCCGCTTCACCCAGGCCAAAGCAAGGTCATATTGTCAATAATTGTCCGATCTGTGGGGAAGTTCGGCTACCGAGCGCCGTATTGAAGGCGTAGTCTTCGACGTGCCGTCGCTAGCAACCAGGAGGGGTGCATGGACCACGGAATGGTCGGCAGTACCAGTCGGGGCCGACTCCGGGTCGACGTGCGGCGCCACGGTTCCAGCGCGGTGGTCACACCCGTGGGTGAGCTCGATCACCACACCGCGGACCTGCTGCGCGAGCCGCTGGAGGGCTGCGTGGACGAGGGGTGCTCACGGCTGGTCGTGGACTGCTCACAGCTGGAGTTCTGCGACTCCACCGGACTGAACGTGCTCCTCGGCGCCCGGCTGAAGGCCGAGGCGGCCGGTGGTGGGGTCCATCTGGCGGGCATGCTCCCCGTGGTCGCACGCGTGTTCGAGATCACCGGCGCTGAGGCGGTCTTCACCGTGCACGACACCCTCGACGCGGCCCTCGCCGACTGACGCGTGTCGCATTGATCGGGCGAGCGCGCACGTCCGTGACTCCCCTTGGGTGCAGTGGCGGGCTCGCCCGCCGCGTCGGACGCTCGTACCGAGAAGTGGGTGTTCCTCCGGATCGGTCGGGCAGGAGAAAGCTGAGTCTGATGAATCAGTCGGGTATCGGTGATCTGTAACGTGTATCGGCGAATCGGTGAGGTGAAGCACTGATGAGCACCACTCGGCCGCATCCGCCGGGCGACCGCGGCCAGTCCGACGGTGCTTCTCCCGTTGTCCCCATGGGCGGGCGGACCTGGCAGGTCCGCACCCTCGCCCTCACCGGGGCGAGCGGCGTCGTGCCCGCCGCACGGGACTTCACCCGCCAGGCGCTGTACGAGTGGGGCTGGCTGCCCGCCGCCGGCGCCGACCAGCGGGCGGCGGCCGAGGACGTCCTCCTCGTCGTGTCCGAACTGGTGACCAACGCCTGTCTGCACGCCCAGGGCCCGGAGGAGCTGCGTGTCGGCCGCACCGGCAAGGTGCTCCGGCTGGAGGTCGTGGACCGCGGGGCCGGCTCGCCCGAGCCCCGTACCCCGCACCGCGCGGGCCGGCCCGGTGGCCACGGCATGTTCATCGTGCAGCGGCTCTGTCTCGACTGGGGCGTCGTCCGCAACCCCGAGGGCCTCGGCAAGACCGTCTGGGCGGAGCTCGCCGCCCCCGACTAGGGGTGCGTCCCTGCCGCTTTCCCAGTCGCTTCGCCGCTTCGCCCTTCGCCGCCTCGCCGTTCTGTCGTCTCGACCGTTTCGTCGCCTCGTCCCTTCGCCGTCCTGTCGCTCGCGAGCCGCTTACGGGGTTCCGTCCCCGTAGGCTCCGCGTCCCTCGCGCCTCTCGCGTCTCTCTGTGCCTCTCCCCGATCTCGCTTCCCGCTGATCTCTCTCCCCGGGCCCCTTGAGCGGTCCCCGCGCCGCCCCTGCGCGGTCTTCGCGTCCGCAGTACTGTGCGCCGGCGCGATCCGGCGCGTTCCGTGTCTTCCCTCGGCGAGGTCCCTGGCGTACCGTCGGCGCCTCATCTGATGTGCCGTCAGATTCCTTGTGGGGCCCAGGAAAGGGGATGCGGGTGGACCGGATCTGCCGCGCGGGCGGACTCGCGCTGGCCACGACGGTGGCCGCGGCCGCGATGCTGCTGGCCGCTCCTGCCGCGCACGCCGAGACCGTGGACGTCGACTACCGCTGCAAGACCCCGATCGGGGACAAGGGCGCGGTGTCGCCCATCGAGATCAAGGGTGTCAAGAGCGGTTCCTCGTACCGCCTCACCATGTCCTTCCGGAAGGGCGTCTCCTCCAGCCCCGTCGAGCTGGGCGCCGGGGCGATGAACCCCAGTGCCCTGATCACGGTCGGCGGCGCGGACTCCGGGACGGTGACGGTCACCGGTCCCGCGAACAGCAGCGCGATACCCGCCAACACCCCCATCCGGATCAGCGATCTCTCGGGCACCTACACGCCGAGGAAGAGCGGGAAGGTGACGTTCACGGCCGGGGTGCTGACCATCAAGGCGCTGGGCACCACGACGACCTGTACGCCGGCCAACAGCCCCAAGCCGTCCCTGACGCTCGACGTCACCGCGGCGGGCGGCTCCGACCAGGGCTCTTCCGGCGCTTCCGGTTCCGGTTCCCCTTCCGGTTCCGGTTCGGCCGCCGGTCCCGGGCCGGGGACGGGCGCCGGCGCGGATCAGGGATCGGCCGGCGCCGGGCAGGGCGGGGACCGGCTGCCACAGACCGGACCGATGGACTCCGCGGTGGCCCTCGGCACGCTGGGCGGAACGATTCTGCTGGTCGGTGCGGCCGGCGTGCTCTGGCTGACGCGCCGCCGGCGGGCGCTGCGCTGAGCCTGGGGGCCGGGCGGCCCCTGTGCCGCCGGCTCGCGCGGTGGTCCGCTCGGCCGGACCGGGCCGACGCGGATCAGCTGGCCGCGGCCCGGTCCGGCCCGGTCCAGCCAGCCGTTGCCCGCCCGGCCCGCCTGGCCCGCCTGGCCCGCCTGGCCCGCCTGGCCCGCCTGGCCCGCCTGGCCCGCCTGGCCCGCCCGGCCCGGCGGCTGGCCGCCGCCCGCACCGCTCGGCCTCGCATCGCCCCGATCCGCAGCGCGTCGGTCTCGCACCGCTCCGGTCCCGCATCGCTCAGGGAGCCGCCCATGCCCTTCCGCCCCCGTGACCGTGCGCCCGCCCTCCGGCACC
>NZ_JBPQTV010000162.1:0-14669 GCF_051386515.1 Streptomyces sp. URMC 123
TAGCGGGGACAGGATTTGAACCTGCGACCTCTGGGTTATGAGCCCAGCGAGCTACCGAGCTGCTCCACCCCGCGTCGACTCGGACAACTGTACGCCATCGTGGGCGCGGGACGAAATCGCCGCGCCCGTCGCCGCCGGTTCACCCAGCCGCCGCGGTCACGCGGTCACCGCCGGTTCACCCAGCCGCCGCCGGTTCGCCGGTCCTGGTCGGTTCACTGGAGCCGCTCGGTTCACCGGAGCCGCTCGGCTCGGCGCCCGGCTTGTCGGACCCGCCCGGTTCGGCACCCGGTTCACCGGAGCCGCTCGGCTCGGCCATCCGGCTCGGTTCGACCGTTCGGGACGTGACGCAGTCGATCAGGCCCCGCCAGCCGCCCTCCGCGAGGGCCCTGCGCTGGTGGGCCGCGCCCGTGCCCTCGCGCAGCACCCGGTTGACCAGGGAGGTGACGCGGTCGAGGTCGCCGGCCTCCTCCAGGGCGGGACGCACGTGCTCGACGAAGTCGCGCACGACCTCCCCGGCGGCCCGGCGCCGCCCCCGCTCGTCGATCAGCGCCTGCCCGAGGCCGTGCCGCGCCGCCTGCCAGGTGGCGGCGTACGACAGCTCCGGCGGAGTGGCCGGCGTCGGCGAGCCGTCCTCCTCGCCCAGGGCGGTGGCCACCAGGGCGCGGATGAGGCCGGCGAACATGACGGCGTCGTCCACGTGGAGCTGGACGTCGGTGACGCGCAGCTCCAGGGTGGGGTAGTTCTCGGACAGCCGCGCGTGCCAGTAGAGCTGGCCCCGGTCGCGGATGGTGCCCGTGGCCAGCAGCGCCTTGACCCGCCGCTCGTAGTCGTCCGCGTCCGCGAAGGCCGGCGGCGGGCCGCTGACCGGCCAGCGGTCGAAGACCACGGTGCGCCAGCTGGAGAACCCCGTGTCGTACCCCTCCCACAGCGGGGAGTTGGACGAGAGGGCCACCAGCGTCGGCAGCCAGGGCCGGACGCGGTTGAGCACGGCGACGGCGGTGGGCCGGTCCGGCACGGCGACATGCACGTGCATGCCGTTGACCAGTTGTTCGTCGACCAGCCGCGCGGCGTCCTCGCGCATCTTGCGGTAGCGGCGCTCGTCGGTCACGGGCACGGCCGCGGCCGGGCTGTTCGGCGCGCTGGCGCAGGCGGCGAGACGACAGCCCTCCTGCTCGGCGGCGGCGCCGAGGATCTGCCGCATCCGCCGCAGATGCTCGCCGACCTCGGTCAGCTCGCGGCAGACCGGCGTGGCGACCTCCACCTGGGCCTGCAACAGCTCCGACTGCACTTCCGGACCGTCCATGTCGGGCCGCAGCCGGGCGGCGGCCCGCACCTGCCGCCCGCGCGGCACGGGCAGGCCCGTGTCCGGATCGAGCAGCAGGTACTCCTCTTCGACACCAAGGGTGAGCATTCCTGGCGGGTGCCCGTTTTCCCCGACCGAAAACGGACCCCGCTCCCCCGCGGCCGCGGGGGAGCGGGGAAGGGGGCGGGCCCTACGGCGTGTCCAGCAGGTGCGGCAGCCCCAGCCGGTAGCGCCCCGCGTCCAGCAGCTTCGCCGCCTCGAACTCCGGGGGCCGGTGCCCCCGGAACAGCCGGACCCGCGGCGCCCCCGAGTCCGCCGCGTCCAGCAGCGCGTTCACCGCGCGCCGGCCCGCCTCGTTGGCGGTCTCCATCGAGGTGAAGTCGACATTGCTGTACGTGCGCACGTAGTCGGCGGCGAGGAAGAGATTCGGGATCGCGGTGGCCGCGTCGGGCCGGTGGTCCCAGGAGCCGACGTCGTTCAGCAGATACGGCTCGTCGTTGGCCGGCTCGGGCCCGCCGGTCCCGGTGACCGCGGGGTCCAGGAACCACGCGTGGACGAGGTCGTCGGGCAGGTGGCGCTCGCCCGTGTCCTCCAGCGCCGCCTTCATCTGGGTCCACACCTCCTCGGCGATCTCCTTGGGCGTGCACTGCCGGGCCGGCTTCCCGTACAGCGGGCCCGGCTCGTCCCAGTCGGAGACGACGACGGAGAGGGAGTCCTGGGCCCGCCCGTCGCCCCAGGTGTCGGCGAACGCCTCGCGCCAGAACCGCGCCTGGCCGATGGAGACCAGCGCCCAGGGCGAGTCGATGTACGCGATGTGGCCGGGAATGCCCCGGACCGGCTCCCGCAGGTAGTACTGGATGCCGTGGGACCAGGTGGTCCGCAGCCGGCGCATGGCCGCCAGGCGCGGCGCGGCGGCGAGCACGTCCGCGCTCCACAGCGGCACGGCCCGCTCCACCGGCACCGCCACCACGAACCAGTCCGCCTCGATCCGTGCCGTGCCCGACGCCGTACGGACGCGGGCCGCCGTGATCCGGCCGCGGTCGGTCTCCAGCGCCTCGACGGCGTGGCCCAGGGCGAACCGGACGCCGAGGCCGCGCAGATGGCGGGCCCAGGGGTCGATCCAGGCCTCACTGGTGGGGGCGTTGAAGACGCGGTCCGCCGGGCCGTCGCTGCCGCGCTGCAGCAGGTCGAAGACGATGGCTTCGAGGCCCTGTCCGCAGGTGCGGGTGCTGGCGTCCTCCGGCTTGAGCGCCTGGATGACCTGGGCGCCGCCGCCGAAGAGCTTGCGGTAGTCCTCCGACCGGCCCTCCACACGGAGGAAGTCGAGCCACTTGACGTACTCCCACTGGCCGTAGCGGCGTTCGTCGCTGCTCGTCATCAGGACGGCCAGCCGCTGGGCGAAGAACGCGGCGTCCCGCGGCGGCAGGCGGAGCAACTGCTCCAGGGCCCCGGCGATCAGCCCGCGCAGCGCGTCGAGGTCGAGCGTGTCGGCGTCGAACGGGGTGGTGGGGACGGGCAGATCGGCCCGGCCGCCGTCGCGGGCGAAGCACACCCACGGCACGCGGGTGAGGTTGCCGTGGACGCCCTGGGCGTTGCCGGGGAAGGGGATGCGGCGCAGGGTGTCGGGGAGGTTGTGGTAGAAGCCGAAGACCCCGCGGTGGCCGTGTTCGCCCGGCAGATCGCGCCGGCCGCCCGCGCCGGTGCCCGGCACGGGGATGCTGCGGGCCTTGCCGCCGAGGACGGTGCGGCGCTCGTACACCGTGACCTCGAAGCCGCGCTCGGCGAGTTCATGGGCGGCCGTCAGCCCGGCGGTGCCGGCGCCGAGGACCGCCACGGTCCGCCCCGCGGCCGCGGCGGTGGGGCGCGCGGCCCTGTCACGCGCGGCCGCCCGCCCCGGCGCGGTGAGCCCGAGGCCGAGCGCGCCCGCGGTGCCGGCGGCGCCGTAGCGGAGCAACTCCCGTCGCGGCGGGCTCCCGTGCGTCCCGGGCCCCTCGTGCGTCCTCTGGTCGTCGGCCATCTCCGTCATCCCTTCGGTCGCTGCTGCCCAACGGGCACCGCGCGGAGGCTAATGAGGCGAGGGCGCGAAGAGAAGACCGCTGTAGCTCTCGGGGGCGATGGACAACGACGGCGGGCCGTGCCGTACGCGGTGCTGCCGCGGTGTGCGTACGTGCGCGCCAGCGTGTCGTACGCGGTCCTGCCGCGGTGTCGTACGCCGTGCCGCCAGGTCGTACGCGCCGCCGGCCGCCGGTCCCCGCGCTCACCAGAGCGACGGCTTGCGGTCCGCCCACGGACGCGCCTCCTCCAGTTGCGCGGAGAGCCGCACGAGGGTCGACTCCGCGCCGTACCGGCCGGCGAGCATCACCCCGATCGGCAGGCCCGCGTCCGTCCAGAAGAGTGGCAGGCTCACGGCGGGCTGGCCGGTCACATTGAAGAACGGGGCGAACGGCGTGTAGCGGGCGAAGTCGGCGTACGCGGCGCCGGGGTCGTCGTCGTTCCGCAGCTCCCCCACCCGTGCGGGCGGCCGGGCCAGCGTGGGCGAGAGGATCACGTCGTAGCCGGTGTCCGGGGGCATCAGCGCCTCGGCGACCAGCTGGCCCAGCTCGCGGAAGAGGGCCAGGGACTCGGCGAGGCGCGGCCCCGTGACCCGCTCGCCGCGCTCGCGCAGGTGGCGGGTGAACGGCTCCAGCAGGTCCTCGGCCCCCTCGGGGACCGGCTCGGCCGCCGCGAGGGTGTCCCAGACGTCGGTGAAGGCGTGCCGCAGCCGCTCGTCGAGCGGGAGCGCCAGCTCCTCGACCTCGTGGCCGAGCTCCCGCAGCAGGGCCGCGGCGCCGTCGACGGCGGCGCGGCAGTCGGGGTGGACCTCGACACCGTCGACGGGGGGCTCGGCCAGCACCACCACCCGCAGCCGCGGCGGCCGGCGGCCGACCTGGTCGAGAAACGTTTCCCCCGGGGGCGGGGGCGGCGCCACGCACGTGTCGCCCGGCATCGGCCCGGCGAGGGCGTCGAGCAGGGCGGCGGCGTCGGCGACCGTCCGCGCGAGGGGACCGTCCGTCGTCAGACCGCTGATGTCGTGGCGGACCGGGCCGCCGCTGACCCGGCCGCGGCTCGGCTTGAGGCCGACCAGCCCGCACACGGACGCCGGTATCCGGATGGAGCCGCCGCCGTCGGTGCCGTGGGCCACGGGGGCGAGGCCGCCCGCCACGGCCGCCCCCGCGCCACCGCTCGATCCGCCGGCCGAGCGGTCGAGGTCCCACGGGGAGCGGGCGGGCGGCGCGAGCGCGTTCTCGGTGTGGCAGGAGTGGCCGAACTCGGGGGTGTTGGTCTTGCCGAGGAGCACCGTTCCGGCGGCGCGCAGCCGGGTGACCACGTGGTCGTCCACGGCCGGCACGTGGTCGGCGTAGGCGCGGGAGCCGAAGGTGCAGCGCACGCCCGCGACCCGGGTGAGGTCCTTGACCGGCACCGGCACCCCGTGGAGCGCCGGCAGCGGGCGGCCCTCCCGCCGGGCGGCCAGCGCCTCGCTCTCGGCGTCGGCGGCCTGCTTGCGGGCGATCTCCGGGGTCACGGTCAGATACGCGCCGAGGGCCGCGTCCAGCCGGTCGACGCGGCGCAGATAGTGCTCCGCCAGGTCGACCGGGGAGAGACGCCCCTCGCGGATCTCGACCGCCTGCTCCAACGCGGTCAGGTCGTGCAGCTCAGCCATGGCCGTCCGTCCTCTCGCGGGGAATCCCCGCATCCTCGCACCGGAGTTCGGGCCGGACCAGACCGCGGTCGGCGGCGGCGGCGCGTCCGCCGCATCCTCCTCGGGGAGGGCACGGGGCGTGGCGCCGCACTCCCCCAGGGTGTAGCCGTGTGGGTGATGAGCGCGACGTACGGCGGATCGCCCGGCCCTTCTCGGCGCCGATGTGCCGCCCCGTACGGGCCGCCAAGCTGGGAGCGTCCGTACGGCGAACCGGACGCGACCCACCGCGTCGCCCGCGCCGCACGGTGTCACTCAACGGGGGTTGTCAGCACATGTTCGACTACGTCGGCTTCTTCGGCCAACGCATGGCGGAGCTCAGGAACTCGGGGCAGTACCGCACCTTTGTCGAGATCGAGCGCCTCGCGGGCCGGTTCCCGCGGGCGCTGCACCACCGGCCGGAGGGGAGCCGGGAGGTGACCGTGTGGTGCAGCAACGACCACCTCGGCATGGGCCAGCACCCGAAGGTGCTGGCCGCGATGCGCGCGGCGCTGGACACCTCGGGCGCCGCCGCCGGCGGGTCGCGGAACATCTCCGGCACCACACCTCACCATGTGGCGCTGGAGCGCGAACTCGCCGATCTGCACGGCAAGGAGAGCGCGCTCACCTTCATCACGGGGTACGCGGCCAATGACGCCGCGCTGTACGTGCTCGGCAAGGCGCTCCCCGGCTGCGCGTTCTTCTCCGACCGGCTCAACCACGCATCGATGATCATGGCGATGCGGGCGAGCGGCGCGGAGCGCCACATCTTCGCGCACAACGACCCGGCCGATCTCGACCGGCTGCTGAGCGCGGTCGATCCGGCGCGGCCGAAGGTCGTGGCCTTCGAGTCCATCTACTCCATGGACGGTGACATCGCCCCGATGGCCGACCTGTGCGCGGTCGCGAAGCGGCACCACGCCCTGGTGTACGTGGACGAGGCGCACACGGTCGGCATGTACGGCCCGGAGGGCGCGGGGATGGCGGCGCTGCTCGGCATCGACGACGAGGTCACGCTGCTGATGGGCACGCTCGCCAAGGGGTACGGCACGGCCGGGGGCTATCTCGCGGGGCCGGCGGCGATCGTGGACGCCGTGCGCAGCCTCGCCCCGGCGTTCATCTTCACGCTGTCGATGCCGCCGGCGCTGGCGGCCGGCGCGCTCGCGAGCGTGCGGCACCTGCGGGCCGGGGACACCGAGCGGAAGCTGTTGCACGAGCGCGCCGGGCTGCTCAAGTCCCTGCTGCGGCAGGCCGGCATCCCGCTGGTCAGCGACGAGAGCCATATCGTTCCGGTGCTCGTCGGGGAGGTGACGCGGTGTCGGCGGCTGGCCCAGATCCTGCTGGACCGGCACGGGCTGTACGCCCAGCCGATCAACTTCCCGAGCGTCCCGCGCGGCGCGGAGCGGCTGCGGATCAACCCCTCGCCGGTGCATCGGCCGGCCGATGTCCACCACTTCGCGACGGTTCTCGACGAGACGTGGAGCGAGCTGGGGCTGCCGCGGACGGGCGCCGCGCGTGCGGTGCCGGCCCCGGCCGCCGCGGTCGGCTGACGCGGTCGGCTGACGCGGTCGATCGGGCCGGGGCCCCGATGAGCCCGCCCGATCACCGAGAACCCCGATCGAGACCCCTGACGGACCGCCCCACCGTCCGGCGCCCGGGAGAACACGGCCCCGGGCGCCGGACGCACCACCCGGCGGCCGCGGCCGTGTCGTGGCCCGCCGGGCCCGATCCGGGCCGCCCCGGACGACACGGCCTCGCACAGCCGACCCGAAGGACACCGCGGTGAGCGATTCCCCGACCGACGGCACGCCCCGGCCCGCCGCCCCGCCGAAGCCCGCGGCCGACAGGCGGGCGGCCACGCCGACCCCGTACCCCGCGGGACGGAACCCCAAGACGGCCGGACCAGCCCATACGAGTGGGACAACCCATACGAGCGGGGCACCCCGTACGGGGGAGGCGCCGCGCACGGCCGACGCGCCGCGAGCGACCGGCACCGCGACGGCCGCCCCAGCAGCACCCGCGGTCGCGACCGCCCCGGCCGTCACCCCCTGGGCGCGCTACGCCCTGCTCTACGCGTTCCTCTTCCTCATGGGCGCCGAGACCTTCCTGCTCTCCCCGCTCCTGCCGACGATCGCCTCGGACCTGCGCGTCGGCACCGGCGGCGCGGCCCAGGTCGTCACCGCCTATGTGCTGGCCTACGCGGTGGCCGCGCCCCTGCTCGGCGGGGTGTCGGACCGGTTCCCGCGCCGGGTGTTCATCGCCGGCGGGGCGCTGCTGTTCCTCGTCGGCAACCTGCTGTGCGCACGGTCCGGGAGCCTGCCGGAGCTGATCGCGGCGCGGGCGCTGACGGGCCTGGGCGGGGCGATGGCCGCGCCGGCCATGTGGGCCCACCTGGCCGAGACCGCCGCGCCCCACCAGCGCGGCCGGGCGGTGGCCGGCGGGGTGTCCTGCTACGCCCTGGGCCAGGTCCTGGGCGTGCCGCTGGGCGGTCTGCTCGCCGAGGCGGTGAGCTGGCCGTGGGTGTTCGTCGCCGTCGCCGCCGGGCTCGTTCCGCTGGTCCCACTGATCGCCTGGCGGCTGAAGGGGCCGCGGCCCGCGCGGTCCGGCTCGCCGCTGAGCGCCTTCGGGGTCTGGCGCGACCGCCGCGTGGCGCTTCCGCTGCTCTCCACCGGCCTGCTGCAGGCCGGCCGGCTGGGCGCCTATACGTTCGTGGGCACGCTCTTCGCGTACCGCTTCTCCTTCGACACCGGGCAGCTCGGCCTGCTCGGCCTCATGGTGGGCGCCGGCTCGCTGACCGGTTCGCTCGCCAGTGGCCGGGCCATCGACCGGGCCCGGGCGCGGGGGCTCGACGAGAACTGGCTGTCCGCCGGCTGCTCCGTGCTCTTCGTGGCGGCCGCGGTCACCACCCTGACCAGCCGTCACCTCACCCTGGCGCTGATCGCGCTGTTCGTCTGGTTCGTGGCGGGGGGCGCCTTCTACACCGTTCAGCAGACGTATCTCGGCGGGGTCCGGCCCGACCGGCGGGCCGGCATCGTCTCCTGGAACGGGACCCTTGACCACCTCGGGGTGGCCCTCGGCACCACCCTGCTGGGCCCGTGGCTCCTCGCCGGCCCCGCCTTCGTCGCCCTCACGGCGGGGCTGGGGCTGGCGGCCTGCGCGCTGTCGGTCCTGGCGGCCCGCTCCGGCACGGCGTACCGCTCCGGTCGGCGCCGCCTCTGACACCATGGGTGGTCATCAGGTCACCGAAAGCGACACGTTGGGCGGTCCCCATGCTTCGTATCGCCGTTCCGAACAAAGGTTCCCTCTCGGCTCCCGCATCCGCCATGCTCCAGGAGGCCGGGTACCGGCAGCGGACGGACGCCAAGGAGCTCATCGTCCGCGACGAGCGCAACGGTGTGGAGTTCTTCTTCCTGCGCCCCCGGGACATCGCCGTCTACGTCGGCTCGGGCCGGCTGGACATCGGCATCACCGGCCGCGATCTGCTGATGGACTCCGCCGCGCCGGCGGAGGAGGTTCTTCCGCTGGGCTTCGGCCGCTCCAGCTTCCACTTCGCCGGGCGGCCGGGCACGGCCGGGACGGTCGCCGACCTGGACGGCCTGACCATCGCCACCTCCTACCCCGGCGTCGTGGCGAAGCACCTGGCCGAGCACGGGGTGAACGCGGGCGGGATCGTCCGCCTGGACGGCGCCGTCGAGACCTCGCTCGAACTCGGCGTGGCGCAGGTCATCGCGGATGTCGTGGAGACCGGCAGGACCCTGGAGCAGCTGGGGCTGAGGATCATCGGCGACCCCATCATGGAGTCCGAGGCCGTCGTCGTGCGGCCCGTCGGCGCGCGGCCGCGCGACGAGGCGGCGGTGCGGTTCCTGCGCCGCCTGGAGAGCGTGCTGGTGGCCCGCCGCTACGTGATGATGGACTACGACATCCGCGTGGAGGACGTGGAGAAGGCGGTGGCCCTGACGCCCGGTCTCGAATCGCCGACCGTCTCCCCGCTGCACCGCCGGGGGTGGGCGGCCGTGCGGGCGATGGTCCCCGCGGACGACGCCCAGCGGATCATGGACCAGCTGGAGAAGGTCGGGGCGCACGCGGTGCTGACCACGCGCCTGCACGCCTGCCGGATCTGAGCGCCTGTTCCCATGCCCCGCCCGTGACCGAACGAGCGTCGGTGACCGAACGAGCACCGGCGAATGAACGAGCGCCCCACATGACCGAATCGGCGGGGAGCTCGGCCGAATCGGCATTGCGGCCGACGGCCGGGCCCGGTTAGGTTCGGCCCATCGTTTCGATCATGGTGCGGACGGCGAGGGGGACGGCATGGCGCAGGTGGAGGGCCGGACGGTCGAGTGCGAGGTCCTGGTGGCGGCGGACCCGGAGACCGTGTGGGGCCTGGTGACCGACATCGGGCTGCCCGCGCGGCTGAGCCCCGAGCTGAACACCGTCGAGTGGCTCGACGGCGCCACCGCGCCCGCGCTGGGCGCGCGTTTCGCCGGCTTCAACCGCCACTCCGCGGTCGGCGACTGGCGGACCGTCTCCCAGATCGTCGAGCTGACGGCCCCGAACGCCTTCGCCTGGGCCGTCATGGACGCCGACGGCCGGTTCGGCGCACCCTCCGAGGACCCCGAGAAGCCGCTGGCGACCTGGCGGTTCACCCTGACCCCGGCGGAGGGCGGCACCCTTCTGCGGCACTCCGTCCGCATCGGCCCGGGCAACTCCGGGCTCAGCGTCACGGTCGATCGCCTGCCGGACAAGGCGGAACGCGTCGTCGAGATCCGGCTCGGCGAGCTGCGCACCGGCATGGAGGCGACCCTCACCGGCATCAAGGCCCTGGCCGAACGGCGGAGCTGACGCCCCGCCCGTCCTCGGACGCTCAGAGGAACGCCGACAGGGGATTGGGTTCGTTCACGAGTTGCTGGCCGAAGGCCTCCGCGCCGATGGCGGCGTTGGCGCCCACGGAGGCCGTGCCGTTCAGGAGCTCGGCGTGGACGTCCGCCTGGGCCGGCGGTGCCATGGCGGCGCCGGCCGCCGCCAGCAGGAGGGCGGCGGCGACGGTGGTCAGGACGCGGTGAACGCACCTCATGGTCGTGACTCCTCGTGTCTCAGGGCAGTGTCTCCGGGCGGTGTCTCCGGGCTGCGTCTCCGGGTAGTGACGCGGGGTGATGCCGTCGAGGCATGCCGTCGGGCAGGAACGGGACGGAACAGGGACGAACTGCCCGTCAGGGCACCCACGACACTCACCGTGCGCGCACACGCCGCCACCGGCCTTCGCACGCCCGTCGGGGCGACCGCGCGGCCCCGCGCCCCCGCGGCCCGTCCGAGCGCCCCTCGGCGCGTCATCCGCGCGAGTGCCGTACGCACGTACGGCACGCGGGGGTGCGGCCATTCCCCCGTACGGGGCGGTTTGCCCGGCCGGAGGCCCGATACGACGCGGCGGGCATGATCGCGCGTGGCCGCGGGTAGCCGCTCGCATGATCGGTTGGAAAGATCATCCATGGCGGAAGGAGATCGACCGTGCTGATGGCCCACCCCGTTGTTCTGCGGAACCTGGTCGAGCAGTACACGGTTCTGGAGGCGCTGCACGCCGAACAGGGCAGCCCCGAGGTACGGCAGCGCATGGCGGACGTGGCGTACAGCTTGTGCATCTCCACCGGCACGCGCGATGTGGACACGGCACTGATCGCGGCCCGGCACCGGCTGCCGGGGGCGCGGGTGGAGGACGACTCCGCCGTGGTCGCCTGAGGGGCGGCGGCGCGAGCGCTCCTTCCGCGTTCCACGGCACCGCCGCACCGCACGCGGATCGCCGGAGCACCCCGGGCCCACGGGCCGCGGGGTGCTCCGCGTCCGTCAGGGGGGCGCTCAGCGTCCGTTCAGGGGGCGCTCAACGCCATGATGTCGTCGTAGGTGTGCAGGTGCCGCCCGGGAGCGGCGGCGGTCAGGCCGGTGATCATGGCGGCCGCGAGACGGTCGGCGCTCACCGGCCGGCAGGGCCGCAGCGGGCCGACCAGGAGCGGGGTGAACAGGGGCGCCGCGGCGGTCGAGGCGCGCTCGGCGGGGCGGTGTTCGGAGCGGTCGCCCAGCAGGAGTGACGGGCGGAAGACCTCCGTGCTGTCGTAGCCGAGGCCGATGACCTCCCGTTCGGTGTCGCCCTTGACGCGGAGGTAGAACGCGCGGGCGCCGGGGCGGGCCCCGATGGCGGAGCACAGCGCGATGCGGCGGGCGCCGGCCCGGCGGGCATGGCGGGCGACGGCCACGGTCAGGTGCTGGTCGACGGCGCGGAAGGCCTCCCGCGACCCGGCGGCCTTGCGGGTGGTGCCCAGGGCGCAGTAGACGTCGTCGACCGCGGGGACGTCGTCGGCGCCGAGGTCGGCGAAGTCCGTGACGCGGACGTCGAGATCGGGGTGGGTGACGGCCGGGGGCCGGCGGACGAGCGCGGTCACCCGGCCGTACCGCGGGTCGGCCAGCAGGCGGGTGAGCAGATGGCTGCCGACCAGGCCGGTGGCCCCGGCCAGCAGCGCGGTACGGGTGGACATGGCGGCACCTCTCGGAGGGGGCGGTGGCGGAGCGGCCGGGGCGCGCGGGTCACGGGAGCGGCCCGGCGGAACCTCGTACGGCGCTTGCACGCGGCCCGTACGCCGTCCGCACGCGGTCCGTACGTTATCGGTACGCGATCCGCCCACCACGCGGCCGGGGGCGCGACGCCGCACACCCCTGGGCACGCCCCTTCGCCGGGTGTCACTTCGGCTGAAGTACTCTGCCCGGAGTAGGTTCGGGTCGGGCCCGGGCCGGCGCACTTCGAGGAGCACGCGCGATGCGACAGAACCCGGCACGGCGTACCGCGCTGCTGGACGGCGCCATCGAGGTCCTGGCCCGGGCGGGGTCGCGGGGGCTGACCTTCCGTGCCGTGGACGCGGAGGCGTCCGTGCCGCCCGGCACGGCGTCGAACTACTTCGCCAACCGCGCCGATCTGCTCCGCCAGGTCGCCCGGCGGACCCGTGAGCGGCTGACCCCCGACGAGGCGGACACGGCGAGGTCGCTCCAGGGCCCGCCGTCCCGGGAGCTGGTGACGCGGCTGCTGCGGGAGCTGTTCGAGCGCATGCGGCGGGACCGGAGCAGCTGTCTGGCCATGCTGGAGCTGCGCCTGGAGGCGACCCGCCGACCCGAGCTGAGAGCGGACCTGAGCACGCTCCTCACCGCCGACCTCCAGGAGAGCATCGACTTCCACCTCGGCGCGGGCCTGCCCGGCGACCGGACCACGGTGGTGCTGCTCCACCTCGCCATGAGCGGCCTGATCGCGGACGACCTCACCGTGCCGGACATCCTCGCCCCGTACTCCCCCGACGAGTTGATCGACGCCATGGTGGAGCGCGTCCTGCCCCCCGAGCCGGCGGCCTGACGGCCCTCCGGGCGCGTGTTCCCGGGGAGTCGTCAGCGCTTGGGCCAGTGCCACGGCGGTTCGTCCAGCATGCCCTGGCCGGCGACGGTCGTCCGGCCGAACTCCTTGACCAGCTCGATGGCGCGGGTGTCGACGCGGCGGCGGGCCGCGCCCTCCGTGAGCGCCTCCGCGAGGGCGGGGGCGTGGGTGACGACCACGATCTGGGTCTCCGCGCAGGCGGTGAGCACGAGGTCGGCGAGCGGGCGCAGCAGGTCCGGGTGGAGGCTGGTCTCCGGCTCGTTGAGCACCAGCAGCGCCGGCGGCCTCGGGGTCAGCAGCGCGGCGGTCCACAGGAGATAGCGCAGCGTGCCGTCGGAGAGCTCGGCGGCGCGCAGCGGGCGGAGCAGCCCGTGCTGGCGCAGTTCCAGTTCGAAGCGGCCGCCGTGGTCGGTGATCTCGACCCGGCTGCCGGGGAACGCCGCGTCCACCGCGGCGTCCAGCGCCTCGTGGTCCCCGATCTCCCGGATCGTCTGCAGCGCCGCGGCCAGGTCGGAGCCGTCGTGGGCGAGCACGGGCGTGCGCGTGCCGACCCGGGCGGAGCGGGCGGGCTCCCCCGGGGCGGAGCCGGACGCGGTGCGCGATGCGCAGTGCGGGTTCGCGGTGCGCGTTCGCGGTTCCGCCGCGGGGGGCCGTACCAGCGGACTGTCCTAGCGGGGGCCGAACCTGCGGGGCGTGCGGCCGCGGCGGCTCGCCCCGCCCGACCGGGAGGCGCCCTCACCGGAGCGGGCAGCGCCGGCGCCCCACCGGGGCGCGCCCTCGCCCGAACGGGAGGCACCACTCGTACCCGAACGGGACGCGCCACCTGTACCCGAGCGCGAGGCACCGCCCGTGCCCGAGCGGGAGGCGCCACCCGTGCTCGACCTGGCGCCGGGGCGCCCCTTGCCGCTGCTCTGCCGGCGTCGCGCGGCCGGCGCCGGCGCGGCGGCCGCGGGCGCGGCGATGACGACGGGGACGCCCGAGGGCTCGCGCGCCCCGGTGATCCGGTCGAGCTCCTCGTCCTTGGCGCGCACCCGGGTCGTCAGGGCGTCGATGCCGGCGTCCTCCATCAGGCGGGCCAGCTCGCGGCGCTGGGGCGGCAGGGCGAGGGTGACGACCTTGCCCGAGCCGCCGGCGCGGGCGGTGCGCCCGCCGCGGTGCAGATAGTCCTTGTGGTCGACCGGCGGGTCGACGTTGACCACCAGGTCGAGGTCGTCGACGTGGATGCCGCGGGCCGCGACATTGGTGGCGACCAGGACCGTGATGTCGCCGTCCTTGAACTGGTCGAGGGTGCGCGTGCGCCGGGGCTGGGACTTGCCGCCGTGCAGGGCGGCGGCCCGGACGCCGCTGAGCAGCAGGTCGCGGGTGAGCCGGTCGACGGCCCGCTTGGTGTCGAGGAACATGATCACCCGGCCGTCGCGGGCGGCGATCCGGGTGACCGCGGGGAACTTGTCCTCGGGCGCCACATGGAGCACGTGGTGCTCCATCGTGGTGACCGCGCCCGCGGCGGGGTCGACGGAGTGCACGACCGGGTCGTTGAGGAACCGGCGGACCAGGGTGTCGATGTTCTTGTCGAGCGTGGCGGAGAACAGCAGGCGCTGGCCGTCCGCGGCCACCTGCCGGAGCAGCGCGGTGACCTGCGGCATGAAGCCCATGTCGGCCATCTGGTCGGCCTCGTCCAGCACGGTGATCGTCACGTCGTCGAGCCGGCAGTCGCCGCGCTCGATCAGGTCCCGGAGCCGTCCGGGGGTCGCCACGACGACCTCGGCGCCGTCGCGCAGCGCGGCGCCCTGGCGGGAGACGGACAGGCCGCCGACCACGGTGGCCAGCCGCAGCTTCAGCGAGCGGGCGTAGGGGGTGAGCGCGTCCGTGACCTGCTGGGCCAGTTCCCGGGTGGGGACGAGGATCAGCGCGAGGGGGCGCTTGGAGGCCGCCCGCCGGTCCGCGGTGCGGGCGAGCACGGCGAGCCCGAAGGCGAGGGTCTTGCCGGAGCCGGTGCGGCCGCGGCCGAGGACGTCCCGCCCGGCGAGCGTGTTGGGGAGGGTCGCGGCCTGGATGGGGAACGGCGCGGTCAGGCCGTTCTGTTCCAGCGTGTCCAGGAGGGCGGCCGGCATGTCCAGCTCGGCGAAGGACTCCACGGGCGGCAGCGCCGGGGTGACGCTGGTCGGCAGGGCGAACTCGCCGTGGGGGGCGGGGGCGCGCCCCGCGCGCTTTCCGGCGGGCGCTGCGGCCGACGCCTTGCGCTGGCG
>NZ_JBPQTV010000163.1:0-14285 GCF_051386515.1 Streptomyces sp. URMC 123
AAGGCCGGGGCAAAAGACCCGCCCCTTCGGGGCGGGCCTCAGGTCACGGAGAACGCACAACGGGGGCGTCACGCGAAACGAGCCAGGAGTCGGCCTGGTTCAGGGGCGATCGTCGATGACGATCGCCCCCGCGTCGGGGGATGGCGCGACGTCCTCGACCGCCGCGGCGATGCGGTCGTAGATCCGCCCCGCCAGCGCCCAGTCACTCGGCCCGCGCTCGGCCGCCCCGTCCCCCTGGGCCGTCTCCCAGAGCGCCGTGAGCGCGGCGATGAGGGAGGGCCCGGAGAGATCCACCCGCACCCGGCCGTCGTCGCCGGGCACGACCTCGCCCGGCACCCGGAAGTGCGGCTGGGCCACGGCCTGTTGGACGAGGTAGGCCCATGTGTCGCGGTGGCAGCTGAGGGGGACGACCGCGATGCCGGCCGCCGCGCCGAGCAGCCGGCGGTGTCGGTCCCACGCCTCCGCGCGGCTCTCGGCCGGGTCTTCGCGGGGGGCCGGGGCCGGCCCCGGCCCCGCGGACGGCACGCCGTCCGCAACAGAGGACCCCGTACCGGCGGCCGGGCCGGAGCCGGCCGCCACCGCCGCGCCCCCGCTCACCGCCGCAGCCGCGGCCGCGGCTGCGGCCACCGCGGCCGCCGCCTCGTGGGCCGACTCCGCCGCCGCCCGCGCCGACTCCGCCGCGGCCCGCGCGGCGGCCACCTCCGCCACGCACGCGCGAACCTGCTCGCAGAGCCGGTCGATGTCCTCCTGGACCGTCCGCGCCGCGCCGCGAGCCGCGGGGACGCCTTCCCGGCGGCCGCCGGCCTCACGCGTGTCCCGCAGATCGCGGAGCTTGTCGAAGAGCTGGCCGCGCACGTCGGAGAGCCGGGTGTCGAACGTGCTGATGATCTCCTGCCGGGCGGAGTCGACGGCGAGCCCGTGCCCCTCGGCCTTGCGGTGCATGTGCTCCATGAGATCCCGGCGCAGGTCCGCGATCGCCTCGAGGATCTTCCGTGTGCCGAACGGCATGCCGCCCCCCCTGTCGTAGCGCTGTGCAACCAGGGATGGCTCCCCGTGCCGACGATCGGGAACGCGACGGGATTCGGCCATCCTCGCGCACTCCGGCGGACTGCGGCGGACTGCGGCGGCCCGGCGTGCGCCCCCGTGGGCGCCGTGTTCGCGGCAATCGCGCCGGTTGCGGCGGCCCGTACGCGTATGGACCGTTGTGCGTGTCCGACGCGCCGCGCGGTTCGTTGGACCGACGTGGTCGAAACACATGACGTCCTGTTCGCGCGGCTGCGCTCCGTCCTGGTCGAAACGTTGCGCTTCCCGGCGGGTGACGTCGCCCCGGAGGCGGCGGTCCTCGACCTCGGGCTCGATTCGCTGGACGCGGCGGAGCTGTCCTCCGCGCTGCTCAAGCGGTGGGGCCTGCGGGTGGCGGTGCGGGATGTGTTCGCCACGGAGACGCTGCGGGACATCGTCGTCCTGATGGAGCGATCGCGGGTCCCGGCCCGGTGAGCGTCCGCGAGGTGGCCGTGACCGGGCTGGGGCTCGTGACGCCGGCCGGCATCGGGGTGGCGCGCAACTGGGAGACCGTGTGCGCCGGCCGGGGCACGGGGGCGGTGGACCCCGCCCTCGACGGCCTGCCGGTCCGGATCTCCTGCCGGGTGCCCGGCTTCGACGCCGAGGCCGGCCTCGGTGGCCGGCTCGCCCACCGGTCGGACCGGGCGACGCAGTTCGCCCTGGTAGCGGCCCGGGAAGCGGTCGCCGACGCGGGCCTGGACCCCGACGAGTGGTCGGGCGCGCGGGTCGGAGTGGTGCTGGGCACCGGACACGGCGGCTGCGGCACCTTCGAACAGGAGCACCGGGCGTTCCTCGAAGCCGGCGCGGACGAGGTGTCGCCGCTGTTCCACCCCCGGCAGCTGCCGAACATGGCAGCGGGTCTGGTCGCGCTGGACCGCGGCGCGCTGGGGCCCAATCTCGCCGTCAGCACCGCGTGCGCCTCCGGTGCGACCGCGGTGGGCACGGCCCGGGACCTCCTGCTGCTGAACCGCTGCGACGTGGTGCTCGCGGGCGCCTGTGAGGCCCCGGTGACGCCGATGACCATCGCCGGGTTCGCGCGGCTGGGGTCGCTGTCGCGGCGTCCGTGCGACCCGCGCCACGCGTCGAGCCCGTTCGACGCGGACCGCGACGGCTTCGTCGCCGCCGAAGGGGCCGCGATCCTGGTGCTGGAGCGGATGGCGCACGCCAGGGCGCGCGGGGCGCGGGTACGGGCGCGGCTGGTGGGTTACGGCGCGACGGCCGACGGGCACCACGTCACGGCCCCCGAGCCGCACGGCCGGGGCCTCGCCGCCGCCGTCGCGGCGGCGCTGCGGGACGCGGACGCCGCGGCGAGCGACGTGACCCACGTCAATGCCCATGGCACGGCCACGCCCGTCAACGATCGCCTGGAGGCGTCCGTCGTGAGCCGCGTGTACCCGGCCGGTCCCCTGGTGACCTCCACCAAGGGGGTGACCGGGCACCTCCTGGGGGCGGCCGGCGCCGTCGAGGCGGCCTACACCGTGCTCGCCGTCGAGCACGCCACGGTCCCGCCCACGGCGAATCTGCGCCGGCTGGACCCGCGGGTGGACGTGGATGTCGCCACCCGGCCCACGCCCGCGAACGTGGCCCTGGCGACGACCCACTCCATGGGCTTCGGCGGACAGAACGCCGTCCTCGCCTTCGCGGCCAGCTGACGTACCCGCTCGCCACCGCGCGCCCCCTCACCGACCACCCGTTCACCACCTGCCCCCTCACCACCGGCTGGATGCCATGCCCCTGTTCCCCGCCAGGCGTTCTCCCCACGCCACCACCGTTCCCGGCCCCCGCCGCTCCCCCGTCGACGAGGCCTTCGACGCGTTGGCGCGGCGGGCGCCGCGCGATGAGTACCTGCACAACACCCACGTCCTGCTGCTTCCGGGCGCCCCGCCCACCGTGGCCGCCGTGCGGGAGCACGTCGCGCGGCGCGCGGCGGCGGTACCGGCGCTCGCCGTCGTCGCCCGATCCCGGCGGTGGCACCGCCTCGTGGCGGCCGATCCGGGCGCCCATGTGCACGAGATCGCGCTCACCGACCGGCTCGGCGGGCGCGATCTGCTCGCCCGCACCATGCTCGAACAGAGCCTGCCCGCGCACGGTCCCCGCTGGGGGGTTTGGCTCGTCCACGGTTACGCGGACGCCGAGTACGCCCTGTGCTACCGGTCCCACCACGGCTTCCAGGACGCGTCCGCCGCGCTGTTCACCTTGCGGGCGCTCTTCGGCACCCCCGAGGACATGCCCTGCGCGCTGCCGGGCCGCGACCGGTTGTCCTGGTCCGCCGCGGCCCGGGTGATCGGGGACATGGCCCTGTCGTTCGCCCCGGCGGGCCGCGTCGTACGGCCGGCCGCGACGCCCGGCAGTACGCGGCTGGTCGTGCGGGCCGAGGTGGACCTGCGGCGGCTGCACGCGCTCGCGGTCGCCGCCAGGGTCAGCGTCAACGACGTTCACCTGGCCCTGACCGCCACGGCGGTCACGTCGTGGGCCCGGGCGGAGGCGCTGGGGCCGACGGCGCCCCACGCCTGCGTCCCGCTCGACCTGCGGGTGCGCGGCGAAGCCGGTACGGGGCTGGGCAACAGCATCGGCGTGGCGCGCGTACGGCTGTCCGACCTGGCCCGGCTGCTGGAGGACCCCGACGCGGCCGACGGTGTGGGGGCCCGCGTCCGGTCGGTGGAGTACCGGGCCGCGACCCGCCGGTTGCTCGCGCTGGCCCCTGGCCCGATCGCCCGGTGGGTGGCGCGGCATCAGGCGCACCCGCGGCACACGTCCATGATCGCCTCCCGGGTGGTCTACCCCCGGCGGCTGGCGTTCGGGGGGCAGCCCGTGCGGGACGCGTTCGCCATCCCCAGCCTGCTGCCGGGGCAGCTGTGCTTCTCCACCCTGACCAGCCTGGGCCGCGGGGCCCAGGTAGCGTTCGTCGCGGACGCGGCGCTGCCCGGTGCCGAGCACCTTGCGCGGCGTTGGGCGGCCGCCCTGACCCGGCTGGAGCACGCGTTCCGCACGGCCGGTTCGCCGACGGAGCGGGAGGAGCGGACATCAGGAGTGACGCCGCACTCCTGATGTCCGCTCCTCCCTCCGTCTCCCGCCCCGGCCTCCCCGCGGGCCGGGGCCCCGGCTATCGCGAGGACGTCGCGAGAGCGGCCGACTCGGCTTCCGCGTCCGCCGCCGGGGGCTCGGGCTCCGCCTTCGACGCCGCCGGTTCGGGTGCCGCGGCCGGCGCCGGGCGCTCGGGCTCAGCGGCCACCGCGGGCCCCGCCTGTGCCGGCATCGTGGCGGACGCCGCCGGCAGCTCGACGCCGTCCGGCGGTGCCACCGTCACGCCCCCCGCGCCGGACAGGCCGAGCCGCAGATAGAGGATGCGGGCGCAGTCGGCGATCGTCCCGTTGCTGCGCAGCAGTTCCATCGGCGGCACCTCGATGTCGTAGCGCTGCCGGATGGTCACCAGGAGCTGTGCCCCCATGAGCGAGTCCATCCCGTACTCGTCCAGCCGGCGGTGGTGGTCCAGCTGCTCCGGTTCCATGTGCAGGACCTCCGCCAGCAGTTCGGCGATCTGCTGGGCGAGGCAGTCGAGCGCCTCCTGGGTGCTCATGCCGGCGAGCGCGGCCAGCATCTCCTCCTTGCTCACGCCCTGGGCGTCATGGACCGGAACCAGCTTCTCCAGGCGGGGGCTGCGCAGCAGCGGCAGCACGGCGGCCATCTTGCCGAGGTCCGATTTCGTGAGGGCGACGACGTCGACGCCGTCGCCGGCGGACACGATCCCGCGCGCGTGGTGCAGGGCCTCCGCCGAGGTCATCGTGGTGAGGCCCATGGACTCCACCGACGACACCAGCCCGGTGCGGGCCACGTATCCGGTGTCGCCGATCGCCCCCCACGCCACGGCCAGGGCCCCTTCGCCCCGGTGCCGCCGCTTGCGGGCGAGCGCCTCCAGATAGAGGTTGCCCGCCACGTACGGTGCCTGTCGCACATTGCCGATGAGTGTCGTGCCCGAGGAGTAGAGCAGGAACAGGTCCAGTTCCCCGCCGCGTTCCCGCGCCAGCGCGTCCAGGGTGCGCGCGCCCGCCATCTTGGGGGCGAGCACGGCGGCGTGCCGCCGCGCGTCGAGCTCGGTCAGCGCCGCGTCGTCCAGGTGCATGGCGGCGTGCACGACGCCGCGGAGCGGATGGCCCTCGGCCTCGATCTTGTCCAGGATCTCCGCCACCGCCCGCCGGTCGCAGACATCGGCCGCGTGCGCGCTGGCCGTGACGCCCTTCGCGGCCAGCCGCTCCAGCACTCCCGCGGCCTCCGGGGCGTCCGCGCCGCGGCGGCTGAGCAGCGCGATGCGCCGGGCGCCCAGATCGGCCAGCCACTCGGCCGTCGCCGCTCCGAACCCCCCGGTCCCGCCGGTGACCAGGTACGCGCCGTCGGGGTCGAGACGGGGCGTACGGGTCCGGGGGTGGACCCGCGGCGGCTGGTCCAGCGGGTCGAAGGTGACGACGACCTTGCCGATGTGCCGCGAGTGCTGCAGGAGCTGGAACGCCTCGTCCACGCGGGCGGCGGGGAAGGCGGTGTACGGGAGGCCGACGGAGGTGCTGCCGCGGTACATCTCGGCCAGTTGCTCGCACATCCGGGCGTGGGCCGGGTCCGCGGGCGCCACCTGCGCCACGTCCACTCCGAAGAAGGCGATGTTCCTGCGGAACGGGCGCAGCAGCAGCTGGTTGTTCTCGTAGAAGTCGCGCTTGCCCAGCTCGACGAACCGGCCGCCGGAGCGGAGGAGGTCGAGGCTGCGGGCCATGCCCTCGCCGGCCAGGGAGTTGAGCACGACGTCCACGCCCCGCCCCTCGGTGATCTCCCGCACCTGGGTGACGAAGTCCAGCGTGCGCGAGTCCAGGACGTGCTCCACGCCCAGGTCGCGCAGGAGCGTGCGCTTGAAGGAGCTCCCGGCCGTGGCGATCACTCGTGCGTTGACGCTCCGCAGGTACGCGATGGCCGCCAGGCCGACGCCGCCCGCGGCCCCGTGGACGAGGACCGTCTCGCCCTCGCGCACGCGGGCCAGCTCGCCGAGGGAGTAGAGGACCGTCGTGGCGGCCACCGGCAGGGTGGCCGCCGCGGCGAACGGGGTGTCCGGCGCCAGCCGCAGCAGGTCCGCGCGCCGCATCACGGCGTGGCTGGCGAGCGCGGCCGGTGCCATCCCGCCGACGCGGTCGCCGGGGGACAGATCGGTCACACCCGGGCCGCAGGCGACCACCACACCCGCGCACTCCAGCCCGAACCCCTCCGTCCGCAGGGTCTCCTCCACCGCCTCCGCGGGCAGCAGGCCGGTGGACCGCATGATGTCGAGGTAGTTGAGCGCCGCGGCCCGCACCTCGACGAGGACTTCGCCCGGACCGGCGGCGAGCGGCTCCTCCTCGCGCCACTCCAGCTGGTACGAGAGCCCGGGGTTGCGCACGTGCAGCCGGTACGGGGACGCCTCGGGGCCGGGGACCGTCCAGTGGTGGTCCCGCTCCCGGGGGACGAAGCGATCGCGCGCGGTGAGCAGCACTTCGTCCTCGTCCGTGGGGTGGAGGAGCTCGGCGGCCAGGCGCCGGGCGTCGTCGGACGGGGAACCGGAGCGGTGCAGGCTGAGGCGCCGGGTGCGGATGTCGGCGTACTCGTTGGCCACCGTGCGGGCGGCGCCCCAGATGGCGGCGTGTTCGGGGTGCCGGGGCTCCTCCGGCGCGGGCAGGGCGCCGCTGGGGTGGGTCACCAGCCACAGGTCGATGTCCGCCCCGGGGGCGAGCTTTCCGCACAGGGAGACGATGTCGGCCAGCAGGGTGATGCGACGGGCCGTCGCCGGTACGGGGTCGTCGGCCGTGGTGTCCGTTCCGGTGCCCAGGAGCAGGGTGATCGTGAGCTTCTCGGCGCCGATGGGCAGTTCGTCCCGCAGGGTCGAGCGCCAGGTGTCCGCCCCGTCGTCCACCGAGGCGGTCCGGACGCGGGCCGCGCCCGCGGTTTCGAGCACCGCGGCCGTCTCGCGGGCGAGTTCCTCCTCGGTGCCGCCGTCGGTGAGCAGGACGTGGGTGGCGCGGACGGACTCCGACGGCTCCGGGGCCGGGGGTTCCTCCGCGCCGGGGGTGTCGTCGCCGTCCGCCGCGGCCGGCCGGGAGGCGAGGAAGACCGATCCGACGGTGTGCTCCGGCAGCGCCCGGACCGCGCCGGTGTAGCCGCACGTGTCCAGCAGGGGGAGCCACTTGTCGTGCGGCAGCAGCACGCAGTCGGGCCGCAGGTCGCGGTCGGTGTTGGCGAAGAAGCTGTCCAGCGTGCCGAACACCGGTGCCATCAGCTCGTGGTCGTGGATCTCGATGCCCAGCAGGAGCGCGCCGGGGGCCAGCAGCCGGCGGACGCGGCGCAGCGCGGCGGTGAGGTCGGCGGCGGTGTGCAGGGCGTTGGCGGCGACGACGAGGTCGTAGCCGCCTTCGGTGAAGCCCTGCTCGACGAGGTCGGTGTCCAGGTCGAGCGTGGCGTACTCCACGAAGTCGTAGGCGGAGAAGCGGATTTCGGCCTGGGTGAAGAAGAGCGGGGAGATGTCGGTGAAGGTGTAGCGGGTGCGGTCGGCGGGGAGCAGCGGCAGGAGCGCGGCCGTGGTGCCTCCCGTGCCGGCGCCGATCTCCAGGACGCGCAGCGTGCGGTCCGCGGGCCACTGGCGCACCAGCTCGTCGACGAGGGCCCCGGCGGTGCGGTTCTGGAGCCGCATGAACGGCACCGTGTCATACATCTGTTCCAGTGCGGCGCGGGCCGCGGCGTCCTTGACCAGCCGCTCCAGCGGGTTCTCGTCCTCGTCCTCCAGCCCTCGCATCTGGAAGGCGCCGAGGGCGACGACGGGGAAGAACGGCTGGTGCTCGGGGCGGATCTCCTCCAGCGTGGACAGGGCGGGCGTCGGGGCGTCCGGTGTCGCACGCCACGTTCCGTCCCCCTCCGCGGACCAGATCCCCGACCGCTCCAGAAGAGGCGCCAGAAGGGGGAACAGGCGCCGCAGCCGGGGGGAGGCGCCCGCGGCCACGAGGTCGTCGACGCCGAACGCGCGGTCCGGGTCCTTCAGCATCCCGGCGACCTGGACGGCGAGCCGGGACCCCGCGAACTCCTTGGCGTCCGCGAGGACCTCGTCGATGCGCTGCTGCCGCCAGGTCTCGCGGATCGGGGCCAACCGGTCGGCGGCCCGTTCGAGCAGCCGCTCCGGCGCGGGCAGCGGGGACGGCGCGCTGCGCGAGCCGGGGAGCGGGGCGGCGCGCATCTCGGTGCGCAGAATGCTCACGGGGGCGCGCCGCGCGACCGGCACCCGGCGCAGCCGGCAGCCCTCCAGCTCCACGGACACGACCCCGTCGTCGTCGGTGACGACGATGTCCCAGCACACCTCGGCCTCGGTCCTGCCGCGCTCGCGCACGCGGAACACGCCGGTCGGGGCGGGGGTGTCCCACACCCGCACCCTGCCGATGGCGGCGGGCAGATACGCGTTCCCCTCGGCGAGCCGGTCCCGGAGCAGGGCGGCGCCGGTCTGCAGCGCGCCGTCCAGGAGCGCCGGGTGGACGGTGTACGGCTCGCCCGGCGCGTCGTGCCGGTAGCGCGCCAGCGCCGTGTCGCCGCCTGCCCGCAGTTCGGTGAGCGGGCGGAAGGATTCGCCGTACTGCAGCCCGTTCTCCTCGCAGGCGCGGTAGAACTCGTCCGGGTCGATGGCCTCGGGGCAGTCCCGCCGCGCCGCCGCGAGGTCGAGCGGCCGCGGGCGGCGGCCGAGGCGCTTGCGCACCTGTGCCCGGACGTGCGGGCGCGGCTGGTTGGAGTGTTCGTCCGTACTGGTGACCGAGAAGGCCCCGTCGGGTACGGACAGCGAGGTCTGTACGCGGATGCCGGAGGCGTCCGGCCACGGCACGACGAGCGCGCTGCTGATGTCGAGGTGCTCGACCTCGCAGTCCGCCTTCAGCGCCAGGCGGCCGGCGGCCAGGGCCATCTCCACATAGCCGGTGGCGGGCAGGACGACGCTGCCGCCCACCCGGTGGTCGGCGAGCCACCGGGCCAGCGTCGGCTCCACGCTGCCCTCCCACGCCGGCAGCGGCGCGGGCATCCGCTCGCCGAGCAGCGGGTGCAGGCGCCGGCCGTCGCCCCGGGGATTCACCCACGAGTGCGGGTTGCCGTTCCAGTGCCGCTCCCGCTGCCAGGGGTAGGCGGGGAGGTCGACGACGGCGCCGGGGCGCGGGAAGTGCCGGCCCCAGTCGATGTCGGCGCCCACCGCCAGGAGCGCCGCCCGGGCGGTGGCCATCTCCGCGGGGCCGTCGCCGTCCCGGCGGAGGGTGGGCAGGACGGCCACGGTGGTGCCGCGGCGGGTGGCGGCCACGCGCCGCAGATAGGTCCGCAGCGCCGGGTGCGGGCCGACCTCCAGGAAGATGTCGGCCCCGTCGTCGAGGGCCTTCCCGACGGCGTCGGCGAAGCGGACCGGCTGCCGGACGTTCTGCCACCAGTAGTCGGCGGTGAGGTGGTCGCCGTCGAGCCGGGTGCCGGTGACCGTGGAGTAGAAGCGCGTCTCCTCCGCGCCGGGCCGCAGCCCGTCGAGGGCCTCCAGCAGCGGCTCGCGCAGCGGGTCCATGGCGGAGCTGTGGAACGCGTAGTCCAGATCGAGCTCGCGGTGGAAGACCCCGCGCTCCTCCAGGCGCCGGCCGAGCTCCGCGAGGGCGTCGGGGTCCCCCGCGACGGTCACGTCCTGTTCGCTGTTGACGCCCGCGACCTCCAAGCGGCCCCGGAAGGCGTTGAGTTCGGTGGCGGCCTGCTCGGCGGAGAGGCCGACGGCCGCCATCCGCCCGCTGCAGGCCGCACCGGCCTGCACCCGGCTGCGCTCGGCGATCACCCGCGCGGCCTGGGCGAGGGTGAGGGCGCCCGCCGCGTGGGCCGCGGCGACCTCTCCGACGCTGTGGCCGAGGACCGCGGCGGGGTCGACACCGTCCTCCCGCAGCATCGCCAGCAGCCCCAGTTGCAGGGTGAACAGCAGCGGTTGGGCGATCTCGGTCGCCGCCAGCCGCCACTCCTCCCGCGGGGTGTCCAGGTACGCGGCCACCGACCAGCCCAGCAGCGGCGTCAGTTCGGCGTCGACGTCCGCCACGGCGCGCCGGAAGGTCTCGTCGTGCCGCAGCAGGTCGGCGCCCATGCCCGCCCACTGGGACCCGTTGCCGGTGAAGACCAGGGCGACGCGGCCGTGTGCGACGGCTTCCCCGCGGGCGGCCCCGTACGCGCCGCCGTCCCCGGCCGGCGCGTCCGCGTCGGTCGCCTCGTCCGCCCCGGTCGACTCCACCCCGGCCGGCCTGTCCGCCCCGGTCGACTCCACCCCGGCCGGCCTGTCCGCCCCGGCCGACGCCTCCGCGTCGGTCGCCTCGCCGCCCTCGCTCGCCTGGTCCCCGCCGGTCAGCGTGCGCAGCGCCCGGGCCGCCTCCGCCGGGGAGTCGGCCAGCACGACCGCCCGGTGCGGGTGCCGCCCCCGCCGCCGGCACGCCGTGTGGGCGAGGTCGTAGAACTCCTCCGGCGCCGCCTCCCCCAGCCGCCGCGCGTTGAGTTCGACGGCCTCGTCCAGGGCCTGCGGGGTGCGGGCGGTGACCAGGAACGGCAGCCGCCCGGGCACGGGCGCCGACGGCTCCCGCTCCTGCTCCGGCGCCCGCCGCGGGGCGGGGGCGGCCCCGAGAATGACGTGCGCGTTCGCCCCGCCGAACCCGAAGGAGTTGACGCCCACCACGGGCCGCTCCGTGGCCGGCAGCACGCGGGGCTCACGGGTGAGGGACAGCCCGAGGCCGGTGAAGTCGATCTCGGGGTGCGGCTTCTCGGCGTGCAGGGAGGCGGGCACCCGGCCGTGTCGCAGGACCAGCAGCGCCTTGCACAGCCCCGCCATGCCCGACGCGGGCTCCAGGTGGCCCGTGTTGCTCTTGACCGAGCCGATCGGGAGATCGCCGGTGATGCGGCGCATGCCCAGCGCGCGGCCGATGGCCATGGCCTCCGCCGGGTCGCCGACCGGCGTCCCCGTGCCGTGCGCCTCGAAGTAGACGAGCTCGTCGGGGTGGACGCCCGCCCGTTCGTACACCTCGCGCAGCAGCCGCTCCTGCAGATCGGGGTTGGGCAGGGCCAGCCCGAAGGTCCGGCCGTCGCTGTTGCTCCCGCTGCCCAGGATCACCGCGTGCACCCGGTCGCCGTCCGCCTGGGCGTCCGACAGCCGCTTGAGCAGGACGACTCCGCCGCCCTCGGCCCGTACGAACCCGTCGGCGTCGGCGGAGAAGGAGGCGCAGTGGCCCGCGCGCGAGAGCATCGCCGCCTGGGAGAAGCCGATGTAGTGATAGGGACTGAGCAGCATGTTGGCGCCGCCGCACACCGCCGCCCCGCTGGTGCCCTGCCACAGGGTCTGACAGGCGCGGTCCAGGGCGACCAGGGAGGAGGAGCAGGCGGTGTCGACGGCCATGCTCGGACCGTGCAGGTCGAAGGCGTACGACAGCCGGTTCGCCGCGATCGAGGAGGCGGAGCCGGACATGGTGTACGGGCCGACGGTGCGGACGGAGGCCATCTGCAGCGCCCCGTAGGAGGCGTCCGAGATGCCGACGTAGACGGCCGTGTCCGAACCGGCCAGCGACTCGGGGGCGATGGCGGCGTCGTCGAGGGCCTCGGCCGTCAGCTCCAGCAGCAGCCGGTGCTGCGGGTCCATGTGGGCGGCCTCCACCGGGGAGATGCCGAAGTAGCCGGCGTCGAAGGAGTCCACTTCGTCCAGGAAACCGCCCGCCGCCGTGTAGCTCTTGGCGGTGCGCGGTGTCACCGTGTCGACGAACAGGTCCTTCTCGAACCGGTCCGGGGGGACCTCCCCGACCAGGTCCCGTCCTTCCTCCAGAGCCGACCACAGCTCCGCCAGGTTCCGGACACCTCCCGGAAGCCGACAGGAGACCCCGACGATGGCGAGGGGTTCCAGCGAGTGTGTGCTTTCGGCCTGGTGCATCTGTGCATGCCTCCGGAGGGAGAGAGAGCTCGTCCCGGAAGGCAGTACGACGCATCTGCCGGCACCGGGCCACGACGGACGCTCAGCGTAGGAAGGACAAGGCCCACCAAGGCCCCGTATTCACCTGGTTGCTCCAGAGATGTCAACACTTCACCCGCATGGGCTATTTACGGCATCGTGGCCCGACGTCTCCTTCCGTGGGTTCCCCGTCCCGGCTCCGTCGTGCCGCGCGCCGCCCGTGGTGCCGTTGCGGTAGGCATGGCTCTCGCACAGGCCGCACGAGAGCGAGAGAGGACCGTCGTGTCCGTACTGTTCACGGGAGCCACCGGGTTCGTGGGAAGCCGCGTGCTGCGCCGGCTGCTCGCCACCGACCCGGAGCGCACGATCACCGTGCTGGGCCGGGACACCCCGGACGTCCTGCGGGAGCGGGTCGCCCGCGCGGTCACCTGGCTGACCACACCGGAGTTGCCGCCGGGCGCGCTCGACCGCGTCCGGTACGTCACCGTCGACCTGACGCACCCCCGGCTGGGGCTGGCGGAGACCCGGTACGACGCGCTGGCGGAGGGTGTCGACCAGGTGTGGCACTGCGCGGCGCTGCTGTCCCTGAAGGACGAGGCGGAAGCGTCGTTCAAGACCAACGTCGTCGGGACCCGCAATGTCCTGGCCCTCGCCGACCGGGCGCCGCGGGCGCAGGTGGTGCACGTCAGCACCGCGTACGTGGTGGGGCGGCGCGTGCACGGCCCGGTCCTGGAGGACGACCTGACCGACGAGTACGGCTTCCATGTCCCCTATCAGCAGACCAAGTTCCAGGCCGAGCGGCTGGTGCGGGCCTGGAGCGCGAGCAGGCGGCGCAGCGTGCTCGTCCAGCGGCTCGGGCTGCTCGTCGACGACAGGGCCGCGCCCGAGGGCGTGCCCGGACAGCCGCTCGACGCGCTGAACCGCGGCATCGACGAGGCGCTGCGGCAGCGCCTCCCCACCACCGAGGTCGCCGCTCTGCTGGACCGGCCCGAGGGCGCGCCCGGCACGCTCCGCTTCCGCGTGCGCTGCGACCCGGACGGCGAAGTGTCCCTGCTGCAGGCCGACTACGCGGCGGACGCCATGGTCGCCACCGCTCGCGCGCACACGAGCCCGGGCCTGCGCACGGTGCACATCGTCCACCCGGGGAGCACCCCGTTCCGTGCGATCGCCGCCGCGTACGAGGCCCGCTACCCGGGGCTGTCGCTCGTCCTCACGCGCCGCATCAAGCACCCCACGCCCGATGAGCTCCAGGCCGAACAGGCGTACGCGGACTTCGTCTCCACGGCCGGGGGCCGGTGCCCGGTCTTCGACCGCAGCACTCTGCGCGCCCTGGTGCCGGACCTCCCCGACCCCGACCCCGTCGACGTGGCCTACCTGGCGCGGGCCGTCGCCCGCCCGGAGCCCTGCCCGGTGTGACGCCGCCGGTTCACGGCGGTCACCGCTGTCATGGCGGTCACCGCTGTGGCGGCGGCCACCGGTTCACGGCAGTCGCCAGTCCACCGGCTGGGAACCCTGCCGGACCAGCAGCTCGTTGGTCTTGCTGAACGGGCGGGAGCCGAAGAACCCGCGGTCCGCCGACATCGGCGAGGGGTGGGCGGACTCGACCGCCGGCAGATCACCGAGCAGCGGGCGCACGTTCCGCGCGTCACGCCCCCACAGCACCGACACCAATGGCTTGCCGCGGGCCACCAGGGCCCGGATGGCCTGCTCGGTGACCTCCTCCCAGCCCTTGCCCCGGTGTGCCCCGGGCTTGCGGGGCGCGGTGGTCAGCGCCCTGTTGAGCAGGAGCACGCCCTGCCGGGTCCAGGGCGTCAGGTCGCCGTTGGAGGGCCGCGGCAGCCCCAGGTCGGCGTTCAGCTCCCGGAAGATGTTCTCCAGGCTCCCGGGCAGCTGACGGACCTCGGGCGCCACCGCGAAGCTGTGCCCGATGGCCATGCCGGGGGTGGGATAGGGGTCCTGACCCAGGATCAGCACCCGCACCTCGTCGAAGGGCTGTTGGAACGCCCGCAGGACATGAGCCCCGGCGGGCAGGTACGTACGGCCGGCCGCGATCTCCGCGCGGAGGAAGTCGCCCATCGCGGCGATCCGTCCGGCCACCGGACGCAGCGCGTCCGCCCACCCCGGCTCCACAAGTTCACTCAACGGTCGTGCTGCCACGACATGTCACCCTACCGGCGCACGGAGGGCTCCTCCGACGCGCGCCCCCCGCAGCGGCCCCCACCGAGGGGGGCGGCGCGGTGGGCGTCGTGGGGGC
>NZ_JBPQTV010000164.1:0-14054 GCF_051386515.1 Streptomyces sp. URMC 123
GCGCACCGGGGCCCGGCGGCCCCCGCCGGGCCCCGGTGCGCGCCCGGACCACCGGCCCCGGCCGAGGCCCGTACCGAGACCCGTACGCAGACCCGTACCGAGGCCCGCACCGCGGCGGCCCGGCCGGCCCCCCGTCGGTCCGTCGGCTCCGTCCGTCCCGTCAGCCCGGTCAGCCCGGTCAGCCCCGGCGGGCCGCCGAGGGGGCCGGCACCACGGGCCAGGCCGGTTCGACGAACGCCGCCGGGTCGGTGCGCCGCAGATACCGCTGGAACGAGGCGGCCTGCTCCGCCGCCGCCCGTATCTGGAGGTCGTGGAGCGCCTCGGGGTCGATCGAACCGAGCTCCCGGTGCCGCTCCCCTATCCGCAGGGCCACCTCGGCCGCCGCGACCGCGTCGGAGCCCGCCTCGTGCGCCCCCGCGAGCCGCACCCCGTAGTGGGCGCACAGCGCCTCCAGGGTGCGCCGGCCCTTGCGGTAGCGATCGGCGTGCTTGTCGAGCACGAGCGGGTCCATCACCGGGCCGGGCGCCCTGCCGAGGCGCGCGGCGAGCGGGCGCAGCCCGTGCCTACGGCACTCCCGGTCGAGCAGCGACAGGTCGTACCGCGCGTTCATCACCACCAGGGGGTGCCCGGAGCGCAGCACGTCGGCCACCGCCTCAACGATCTGCTCGACGCCCTCCGCCGCGGGCAGGCCGTGCTCCCGGGCGTACGCGGACGTGATGCCGTGGATGGCGGCGGCCTCCTCGGGGACCGGCACGCCCGGGTCGACGATCCAGGTGCGGCGGTCCGCCACCGCGCCACCGCCGCCCGGCTCCAGCCGGACGAGCGCCGCCGTCACGATGCGGTCCCGCTCGATGTCCGTGCCGGTCGTCTCCAGGTCGAAGCCGACCAGCGCCTCCCGGTGCCAGCCCATGACGACCCCTCCTCTTCCCCGTTGTGCGGTGCGTGCCCGTGCGAGCCCATGGCTCGGGGCGCCGGGAGCCCGAGGGATCGGGCCCCGACGGTCTTCACCTTCCCACGCACCACTGACAACACCTGCCGAACCGGCGGCACCTGGGGGTCCGCGCACCCCACGCACACCCCACACGCATCCCACGCGCACCCACGCATGCGCCCGCGGCGCCCCGCCCCCGCCCGTCGAACCCGCACAAAGAGCCAGAATCAGGACACCGGGCGCGAATCCACCCAGACGCTCTCGAACTCCTCGCGATAGGTGTCGAAGAGACCCGGCTCTCCCCCGCCCTCGCCGTGCACGAGGTTGCGCCCGCCCGAGCGCAGCACCAGCACCGGGGCCTCCATCCCGCGCGCCCTGCGCAGATACGACTGGACGACCGCCAGCCCGTCGCTCCGGTCGCCGTTGACGAGGTAGGCCGTGAAGCGGGGGGTCTCGTCGAAGACCCGGATCTCGAAGCTGCCCTCGGCGTGCCCCGGGGAGGGGATGCGCAGCCGGTCGCGGACGCGCCGCATGTGCATGATGTTGGTCTCGACGGAGCGGCTCAGCTCGCCCTTCTTGAGCCCCAGTTCCCGCTCCCTGCGGCGCACCGCGCTGCTGGCGGGGTTGAGGAAGAGCAGCCGGGCCCGGCAGCCGGCCTCCGCGAGCCGCACCAGCCGCCGCCCCGAGTAGTTCTGGACCAGCAGATTGAGGCCTATGCCGATCGCGTCGAGCCGGCGGGCGCCGCTGAAGAGGTCCTCCGCCGGCAGCTGGCGCTGGAGCCGCACCCGGTCGGAGTGGACGCTGACGACGTCGGCGTAGCGGTCGCCGACGAGGTCCTCGACGGCGTCCACGGGCAGCCGGTCGCCCGACGGCGCCCCGGCGCCGCCGCCGAGGATCTCCAGCAGCCGCGCGGAGGCCCGCTCGGCCTGGGCCAGCACCGTCTCGGAGAGCGCCCGGTTGCGGGAGACGACGTTGCGGGCCACCTCCAGCTCGTCGAGCGCGAGTTCGAGGTCCCGGCGGTCGTCCAGATAGGGCTCGAAGCACGGCCAGTGCTGCACCACCAGCTCCCGCAGCTGGGGGAGCGTCAGAAAGCTGAGCACGTTGTCGTCCGCCGGGTCGAGCAGATAGCCCTTGCGCCGGCTGACCTCGCGCACGGCCACGGCGCGCTGGACCCACTCCTGGCCCGCGGGGCCGGCGGCCGCCACCACCCACTCGTCGCCGTGCACCGGTTCGTACACGGGCCGCAGCACCGCAGCGACCACGGCGCGCAGCCGCTGTTCGACCAGATTCAGCCAGATGTAGGCGCGGCCGGCCCGCCGGGCGCGGGTGCGCACCTCGCTCCACGCGTCGGTGCCCCAGTCGAGTTCCGCGCCGATCTCCATCGGCCGGGCCAGGGACACCGCTCCGGGCGGGACGTCCGTGGCACCACCGCCCTTGAGCGCGTCCGTACCCCGCTCGGGGTCGCCGTCGCCAGGGGGCAGTTCCAGCCCTCCCGAGCTCACCTGTGCACCGCCTTCCGCCCCCCGTTCCACGATCAAGGAAGACTACTGCGTGGGCGGGAGGCGGTGCACCCGGAACCCTCAGGCGGACGAGGTCTCCGGTCGGGTCCGATCAGTACTCGGCACTGTCCGACCGGCACCGGCCCGATCCGGTCGATGTCGGGCCGATCCGGTCAGCGGCCGGTGCGCTCGGCCGGCGGCGGCATGCCGGGCTGCCCGTTCTGGTCGGCCAGTTCGGGCGGGGTGAGCGGGTTCATGGCGGTGACGTCACGCGGGCTGAGCCGGAACCCCTGCCAGTGCACCGGCATCGGGGTCTGGTCCTCGTCCCGTGCCACATGGTGGAACCCGACGTTGACCCACACGATCGGATATTCGAGCGCCTGCCCGTTGACCCAGGAGTCCACGCTGGTGCCGCCGCCGCAGTCGGTGTTGTGGCTGGCGAACTTCTGACACCCGTTGTACTGCGTGAAGTAGACGTCGTTGCGGGTGTACGGGCGGCCGGGGTACTTGTCACTGTTGCCGAGGACCAGTTCGTACGAGCGCGGGTGGCCGTCCCCGTTGCGCCCCGCAGTACTGACGATACGCCACCACCGCTGGGGCGCCGTGTTGCCCGCGAGCTCCTTGGTGACGTCCGTGCCGCGGGTGGTGGTCGTGGGCGGCTCCCCCGGCTTGTTGACGGTGGTGGAGTCGAACTGCTGGACCTTCGCCTTCGACGAGCCGTCCAGGCCGAAGTTGAGCCGCCAGAACACGTTGTGGCTGTGGCTGGTGGCCTTGGACTTCGGCCCCTTGCCGATCGGCCAGCCCCGGTCGTCCCCGGCGTCGTAGTCGAACGGAGAGAGGTTGCCGGTGGCGCCGACCTGGGTGGCGATGGTGCCGTCGGCCGCGAACCGCCACTCGGTGATGTACTCGTACCAGCCCACCTTGTTGACGGTGTAGACCAGCAGGTCCTTGCCCTGGGCCGTCCACACCTTGTCGCCCGCGTCCGCGGCGGCCCGGTAGGCGTGACCGCTCGCCCGTGTGGTGACGCACAGCCCGTTGACCGGGGTGGCCCGTGGCAGCTTGACCTGTTTGATCACACCGCCGGGGCACTCCTGGGGCGCCAGGGGCTGCACGCCGTCGCCGAACCCGTAGCTGGTGAGGTCGTCGTACTCGGCCTTGCCGTCGTCGTAGGGCACATGGATCTGGGCGAGCGCGCCCGTGGTCAGCACGCGGATCGGCCGCGGCTCCCCCTTGGGCTGGTAGCTGACGCCGTCGAGGACCAGGCCGGCCTTCGACTCGTAGCGCCAGCACATGCGCCAGGTGGTGCCGCCGTCCAGGGTCTTCTCGATCATGGAGTTGGGGCCGCACCCGATGCCGGGCAGCACCGGGTCGCCCGGGGCCGATGGCGCCGCCCGCGCCGGCACGGGGCCCAGGGCGGTCACGGCGGCGCCCAGCAGCGCCACGAGCGCGGCGGCGGCGGGCAGCCGGCGCCGGGCAGGGTGGAATCGTCTGTCCTGCATGCGTTGATGACTCCGCTCTCGGTCGTCCGCGGGAGGTCCCGCGCGGCGGCTACTGGACGCGGCCCACGGTGCGGTCGCTGAGGTCGACGATCAGGTGCCGGGCGTCGATCCACGGCCCGTTGCGCACCTTGGGGAAGAGCCGGACGCAGCGGTGCTCGCCGCAGGCGCGCAGCGCCGGCGGGCCGCTGTTCTCCTCGCCCACGCGATAGGTCATCGCGGTGGTCTCCAGTTGCCCGGGGTCGGTGAGGTCCTTGTCCGTGGCGTCCTTGAAGTCCTTCTTCAGCCCGTCGGCGAGGGGGCTGGCGAGCAGCACCCGGACGGCCTCCACGGCCTCGTCGCGGGTGGGTGGCGGCTGTTCGCCGCGTGCGGTGCGGGTGTCCTCCACCGCTCCGGTGGTGAGGTTGACGACGGTCGTGACGAGGGTCTCGGTGCCGTAGTCGTACTGCGCGATCTCGGCGCGGCGGGGCGGGTCGGCCTGTCCGACCTCGGTCGGGCGCGGCTCGGCGAGTTCGGTGCCGAGCCACTGGGGGCCCGGCCGGCCGCGGACGTTCTCCCCCGCGGTGCGCCGGCCGGCGAGCGCGAGCCGCTCGGCGCGCTCGACCTCGGCGTCGGTGAGGGCGTCGCGCCCGGCGCCCTGTTCGCCGCGGGGCGCCGGGGCCTCGACGACGCCCGGCGCGGGGGCGCCCCGGTCCCGTCCCCCGGGAGTGTCCCCGGCGGTGTCCCCCGGGGAGTCCCGGCCGGCGGCCGTCGCGCCTCTCGCCGCGGCGGAGGTTTCGTTCGCCGCTCCCGCGTCACTCGGCAGAGTGACCCCGATCATGGCAGCGGTGGCCGCCAGGGCCACCGCGCCGCCCGCCACCACCGTGCCGAGGTGACGCCGTAACAGCCCGTTCAACCTGCGCATATTTCCCCCCTCTTCCCCCGTCGTGTCCGGTTCGGAGAGCATACGGAGTATGCCGTGGTTCACCCGATAGGACGAACCGACCTCGTAGGAGGTTGCCCTACTTTCGAGGAGGATTCGACGAAACCACCCCACGGCCCCGATGGCTGGGCAAGGATTCTCATTCGGCCGGGGATTCGCCTCCTCGTGATTCGCCTCCTCGCGGAGTCCGGAGCAGAAGTGGAAGAGTCGACATATGCAGGTCTGGCCGGGTCAGGCGTACCCCCTCGGTGCCACCTATGACGGCGCCGGCACCAACTTCGCGGTGTTCTCCGAGGCCGCGAGCCGCATCGAGTTGTGTCTGCTGCACGACGACGGCTCGGAGACGGCGGTGGAGCTGCGCGAGTCCGACGCGTTCGTGCGCCACGCCTATCTGCCGGGGGTGATGCCCGGGCAGCGCTACGGGTTCCGGGTGCACGGCCCGTACGAGCCGGAGAACGGGCACCGCTGCAATTCGGCCAAGCTGCTGCTCGATCCGTACGCGCGGGCGATCAGCGGCGAGATCGACTGGAACGAGGCGGTCTACGGCTATCACTTCGGCCGGCCGCACCAGCGCAACGATCTCGACTCGGCGCCGCACACCATGGCCTCGGTCGTGGTCAACCCCTACTTCGACTGGGGCGACGACCGCCCGCCGCGCACCGACTACCACCGCACGGTGCTGTACGAGGCGCACGTCAAGGGGCTGACCATGCTCCACCCGGAGCTGCCGGAGGAACTGCGCGGCAGCTATGCGGCGCTCGCCCATCCGGCGGTCATCGAGCACCTCGTGGAACTCGGGGTGACGGCCCTCGAATTGATGCCGGTGCATCAATTCGTGAACGATCACCGTTTGGTGGATGCGAATCTGGCCAATTACTGGGGCTACAACACGATCGGTTTCTTCGCCCCGCACAACCGATACGCGTCGTGGGGGGATCGCGGCGAGCAGGTCCTGGAGTTCAAGTCGGCGGTGCGGGCGCTGCACGAGGCGGGCATCGAGGTCATTCTCGACGTGGTCTACAACCACACCGCCGAGGGGAATCACCTCGGGCCGACGCTCTCCTTCCGCGGCCTGGACAACGCCTCGTACTACCGGCTGAGCGAGGACCCGCGCTACTACATGGACACCACCGGCACGGGCAATTCGCTGCTGATGCGCAACCCGCACGTGCTCCAGCTGATCATGGATTCGCTGCGCTACTGGGTCACCGAGATGCGGGTGGACGGATTCCGCTTCGATCTGGCCGCCACCCTCGCCCGCCAGTTCCACGAGGTCGACCGGCTGTCCTCGTTCTTCGACCTGGTGCAGCAGGACCCCGTTGTCAGCCAGGTGAAGCTGATCGCGGAGCCCTGGGACCTGGGCGAGGGCGGCTATCAGGTGGGCAACTTCCCGCCGCTGTGGAGCGAGTGGAACGGGCGGTACCGCGACACGGTGCGGGACCTGTGGCGCGGGGAGCCCCGCACCCTCGCGGAGTTCGGCTCCCGGCTGACCGGCTCCTCCGACCTCTACCAGGACGACGGCCGGCGCCCGATCGCCTCCATCAACTTCGTCACCTGTCACGACGGCTTCACCCTCGCCGACCTGGTCTCCTACGACCACAAGCACAACGAGGCCAACGGCGAGGACAACCGGGACGGGGAGAACTACAACCGGTCCTGGAACTGCGGGGCCGAGGGGCCCACCGACGACCCCGGGGTGCTGCGGCTGCGCGCGCGCCAGCAGCGGAACTTCATCGCCACCCTCATGCTCTCGCAGGGCGTGCCGATGCTCGGCCACGGCGACGAGTTCGGCCGCACCCAGGGCGGCAACAACAACGCGTACTGCCAGGACAACGAGGTGTCCTGGGTGCGCTGGCCGGGCGGCGGGAGCGACGACGACACGTCCCTGCTGGAGTTCACCCGTTCGATGGTGTGGCTCCGCCGCGACCACCCCGTGTTCCGGCGGCGGCGCTTCTTCCACGGCCGTCCCGTGGAGGGCACCCACGACGACCTCTCCGACATCGCCTGGTTCACCCCGGAGGGCGAGGAGATGACCCAGCGCGACTGGCAGGCCGCGCACGCGAAGTCGCTGACGGTCTTCCTCAACGGCAACGCGATCTCCGAGCCCGGCTCCCGGGGGGAGCGGATCACGGACGACTCGTTCCTGCTGATGTTCAACGCCGGGGACAGCACGCTCGACTTCACCGTCCCGGTCAACCACGGCAAGCAGTGGCAGGTGGTGGTGGACACGGCGCTGTCGCAGCTGCTGGAGCCGGGCAGCGGGCGCCGGGTGAAGGCGGGCGACCGGCTGACGCTGATCGACCGGAGCCTCACGGTGTTGCAGCGCCCGGCGTGAGGACGGTGGCGGGGCGCCTGGCCGGCGCCAGGACTGTGGCGCGGCGGCCGGCCGGCGCCAGGACTGTGGCACGGCGCCCGGCGTGAGAACCGCGCCGGGCGCTCGGCGCGCGGCCCGTGCTGCAGCGTCCGGCGTAAGACAGGCGCAAAAGCCGCGTCCGGGGGTACGTACGTTCCCATGAACCCTGAGCCCGTGCCGCCGCCGACCGCCACGTACCGGCTCCAGCTGCAGCCGGACCATCCGTTCTCCGCCGTACGGGAGGCCGTGCCGTATCTGGCCTCCCTCGGCGTCTCCCATCTGCATCTGTCGCCCGTCCTGGAGGCGGTGCCGGGCTCCACCCACGGCTACGACGTGGTCGACCACTCCGCCGTACGGGCCGAGCTCGGCGGCGAGGAGGGGCTGCGCGCCCTGGCCGCGACGGCCCGCGAGCACGGCCTGGGGCTGGTCCTGGACATCGTCCCCAACCACATGGCCGTACCGGCCCCGGAGCGGCTCAACCGGGCGCTGTGGGAGGTTCTCAGGGACGGCCCCGGCTCGCGATACGCGCGCTGGTTCGACATCGACTGGACGGCGCACCCGCCCCCGAAGGACGCCCCCGGCAGCGCTCATGGCGCCCCGGGCGCCCCCTCCGGCCGCGTGCTGCTGCCCGTGCTCGGCGGCCGGCTGGCCGACGAACTGCCGCGGCTGGTCGTCGACGGGGACGTGCTGCGCTACCACGACCACGCGTTCCCCCTGCGCCCCGGCACCGCCGGCCTGCCGCTCCCGGAGCTGCTGGACCGGCAGTGGTACCGGCTGTGCTGGTGGCGGCTGGCCCGTACGGAGCTCAACTACCGCCGCTTCTTCACCATCTCGGACCTGATCGGGGTGAGGGTCCAGGACGAGGAGGTGTTCGAGGCCACCCACGCGACCGTACTGGCGCTGCTGCGCGACGGCGTCGTGGAGGGGCTGCGGGTGGACCACCCCGACGGGCTCGCGGACCCCGCCGGCTATCTGCGCCGGCTGGCGCGGAGAGTGCGCGAGGAGGCCGGCGGCGAGCGGTGGATCGTGGTGGAGAAGATCCTCACCGGCGACGAGCGGCTGCCGGCCGACTGGCCGGTGGCCGGCACCACCGGCTACGACGCGCTGCGCCAGGTGGACGGGCTGTTCGTCGACCCGGACGGGCTGCCGGACCTCGTGCGGTGCTACACCGACTTCACGGACGCCCCGGCCGACCTGGGCGGCGAGTGGCCGGCGACGGCCCGGCGCGCCGCCCAGCGCGTGGTCACCCACGACCTCGCCGCCGAGGTCGACTTCCTGACCCGCACGGCCGCCCGGATCTGCGCGGCCGACCCGGCCACCCGGGACCACGCGCCCTGGGCGCTGCGCACGGCCATCCGCGCGATGCTGCTGCACCTGCCCGTCTACCGGCCGTACGCGGTGCCGGGCGAGGAGGTCTCGGCGGTCGACGCCGAGATGCTCACGACGGCGGCCGTCCGGGCGCGGGCGGCGTTCACGGTGCCCGAGGAGGCGGACACCGTCGAGGTCGTCCGCGACCTCGCGCTCGGCAGGCTGGGCACCTCCCCGGACCACCACGCCTTCTGCGCGCGCTTCGCTCAAACCTCGTCGGCGCTGCGGGCCAAATCGGTGGAGGACACGGCCTTCTACCGGTTCGTGCCGCTGCTCTCGGCCGCGGAGGTGGGCGGCGAGCCGGGCCGGCCGGCCGTGACGCCGGAGGGCTTTCACGCCTTCTGTGCCCGCTCCCTGCGCGACCGGCCGTACGGCGGCACGGTGCTGTCCACGCACGACACCAAGCGGAGCGCGGACGTACGGGCGTGGCTGGCGCTGCTGACGGAGGTGCCGCGGGAGTGGGGCGAGGTGCTGGAGCGGGTGACGAAGGAGACGGCGCGCGCCGGCGGCTCCCGCGCCCCCGACCCGCATCTCGCCTGGCTGGCCTGGCAGACCGCGTTCGGCTTCGGCTACCCGCACCCGGATCGGGTGGTGCCGGCGGTGGTGAAGGCCGCGCGCGAGGCGGGCCTGCGCACCTCCTGGACGGAGCCGGACCCGGTGTACGAGGAGGCCGTGCGGGAGTTCGTGACGGCGGGGCCGTGCGGGCCGCCGATGGCGACACTGGCCGCGTTCAGCCGCACCCTCGACCCGTACGCGCGGGCGAACATCCTGGGCGCCGCGCTGCTCCATCTGACGATGCCGGGCGTGCCGGACGTCTACCAGGGCTCGGAGCAGGAGTACGCGGCGCTGGTGGACCCGGACAACCGCAGGCCGCCGCGGCTGCACCCGCGGTGTCTCGCGGCGCTCGACGAGGGGGCGGAGCCGCCGGGGCTGTCGGACGAGAAGCTGCTGCTCACCGCCACGGCGCTGCGGCTGCGCCGGGCGCACCCCGAATGGTTCGGCGCGGCGGGCGGGTACGAGCCGCTGACGGCGCGGGGGTCGGCGGCGGACCACCTGGTGGCCTTCTGCCGGGCCGGGTCGGCGCTGACGGCCGTGACCCGGCTCCCGCACCGGCTGTCCCGCTCGGGCGGCTGGCGGGACACGGTTCTCCCGCTCCCGCCGGGCCGGTGGCGCGACGCGCTGACCGGAGAGCGGGCGGAGGGCGAGACCCCGGTCACGACCCTCCTGCGGGCCCGCCCGGTGGCCCTCCTGACCCGGGAGTGACCCGGGAGTGACCCGGGACCCGGGGCGCGGCGGTCAGGGCGGCCCGTCCCGCCGGGGGCTCAGCGGGCGACCGTACTGTCGGCCGTGCGCACCATCCTGCCGGCCGTCCCGGTGGCCGTACTGTCGCCCGCGCTGTCGGCCGTTCGCAGGAGCTCCACGAAGGCCGCCGCCGCTCCTGTGAGTTCCACCCGGGAGAACACGGTCAGCTCACGCCGCCAGGGCGGATCGAAGGCCAGCACCGCGTGCCCGTGCGGGCCGGCTGCGCCCGCGCCCACCGTCGCGTCGACGACGTGACCCGGGGTGAGCAGGATGCCTCCCCCGCACGCGGCCATCCGCACGGCGGTCGAGGCGTGCTCGGTGCGCACGGCCGTGAGGGGCGTGAACCCCTCCCGCTCGCAGACCCAGTCAAGGAACAACTTGCCCTCCACCGTGTGCTCCATCGAGCACCGCACCCAGCGCCGGTCGGCCAGCTCCGCGAGGCGGACCGACGCGCGGTGCGCCAGGGGGTCGCCCGGCGGCACGACGAGCACGATGTCCTCGCCGCCGATGGGGACCACCGGCCCCTGCCATGCCTCGGGCCGGGGCCCCACGGCGAGGTCGGCGACCCCGCGCTCCAACTGCTCGCGCAGTTCGGCCGTGGAGGCGTACTCGCGCAGCACCAGACGGACCCCGCCGTGGTCGCGCCCCCAGGCGCCGATGACCGTGGGCAGCAGCCCGATGGCGATGGAGTGCAGGGTGGCCACATGGAGTTCGCCACCCCGGGCCCCGGCCGCGGCCCGTGCCGCACGGCGCGCCTGGCCCGCGCTCCGTACGGCGTGTTCGGCGTGGGGCAGGAAGGCGCGCCCCATGGGGGTCGGCCGTACTCCGCGCGGCAGGCGCTCCAGCAGCGCGCCACCGATCTCCCGTTCCAGCGCCTTGATCTGGTGGGAGAGCGCGGACTGGGTCACATGGAGCAGTTCGGCGGCGCGCGTGAACGAGGACTGTTCGACGACGGCCAGAAAGTACTCCATCTGCCGCAGGCTCATCGCGCCCCCTCCCCCCATGAACACGCTTCATCGGTACGACAACTTTATTGCCTTGGACTCATGGCGCGGGGCGGGCGGACAGTGGAGCCATGGCCGCTCTCGATCACATGCCCTTCTCTCCGATCGCCTCCTCTCAGCCGGCCGCGGCCGGCGCTCATGCCCCTTCCGATGCCGATGTCGTCGTGATCGGCGGGGGCACGGGGGGCTACAGCACCGCGCTGCGCGCCGCCGCGCTGGGGCTCGACACCGTACTCGTCGAACGGGACGCGGTCGGCGGCACCTGTCTGCACCGCGGCTGTGTCCCCAGCAAGGCGATGCTGCACGCCGCCGAGCTGATGGACGGCATCGCGGAGGCGCGGGAGCGCTGGGGCGTGAAGGCGACCCTGGACACCGTCGACTGGGGCGCGCTGACCGCCACCCGGGACGACATCGTCGCCCGCAACCACCGCGTGCTGGAAGCGCAGTTGTCCGCCGCGGGCGTGCGGATCGTCCGCGGCGGCGCCGAGCTCGCCGGGCCCCGCACGGTCCGGGTGAGCGGGCGTACGCTCACCGCGCGCCGGGGCCTGGTGCTGGCGACGGGCTCGGCCCCACGGATACTGCCGGGCCTGGAGCCGGACGGCGTCACGGTCGTCACCAGTGACGACGCCCTGTTCGCACCCGGTCTGCCGGCGTCCGTTCTGGTGCTGGGCGGCGGCGCGATCGGCGTCGAGTACGCCTCCTTCCACCGCTCCCTGGGCGCCGATGTGACCCTGGTCGAGGCGGCCGACCGGCTGCTGCCGCTGGAGGACGCCGATGTCGGCCGACACCTGGGGCGGGCGCTGAAGAAGCGGGGCATCGAGATGCTCACGGGCGCGCGGCTGTTGGACGCGGGGCGCACGGAGGGTGTCGGCGTCCGGGCCGTCGTCCGTACAGCGCGCGGCGAGGAACGGGTGGTGACCGCCGAGCGCCTGCTGACGGCCGTCGGGCGGGTGCCCGTGACGGACGGCCTGAACCTGGCCGCCGCCGGGCTCACGACGAACGGACGCGGCTTCGTGGTCCCGGCCGACTGGTCGCGGCTGGAGACGGCCGTCCCCGGGGTCCATGTGGTGGGGGACCTGCTGCCGCCGCCCTCCCTGGGGCTGGCGCACGCCTCGTTCGCCGAGGGCCTGCTGGTGGCCGAGGCCCTGACCGGCCTGGCGACCGTCCCGGTGGACTACGCGGGCGTGCCCCGGGTCACGTACAGCAGTCCGCAGACCGCCTCCGTGGGGCTCACCGAGGAGGAGGCGCGGGAACGGGCCGGCGACACGGTCAGGGTCGGCATGCTGCCGCTGACCGCTGTGGCGAAGGGGATGGTGCACGGCAAGGGCGGCATGGTGAAGGTGATCAGCGAGGAGTCCGGGTCCGTCCTGGGGGTGCATCTGGTCGGGCCCCAGGTCTCCGAAATGATCGCGGAGAGCCAGTTGATCGTCGGCTGGGAGGCGGAGCCCGCGGACGTGGCCCGGCACATTCACGCGCACCCCACGCTCTCCGAGGCGGTCGGGGAGGCGTTCCTCACCCTGGCGGGCCGGGGCCTGCACCAGCACTGACGGACGGCGGTGATCGCGCCGCGGGTGTCCCCGCGCCTCACCGGAAGTCGCTCGCCAGGCGCGGAAAAGCCGTGGACGGCGGCCGGTGGGGGTCGTTAGCGTGTTCGGGACGCCCGCCGCGTACGGAAGGAGGCGAGAGCGATGTCGTACCCCGTCACCCCGATGCGCTCCCGCCCCGTTCGCAGGGCGTTCCGCGCCTGAGCCGTCACGGACGCTGCCGCTTCCCGCCCTCGGGAACGCGGGGCCGCCTGCCACGTCTTGGGCTCCATCCTCCGGGAGCGCGCGTCGATCCCTTCCGGAAGGAACTCTCATGTCCGATCTCGTCGTGCGCGCACTGACCGAGAACGACACCCATCTCTTCGACACCCTCGACGCCCGGCTCGCCCCCGGTCTTGTCGGCCGCTCCCTCCTGGGGCACCGCTGGCTGCCCCGGCACCTCGGCGGTGAGTACCGGCCGGACTGGACCTGGGTGGCGCTGCGCGGGGGCACCGTCGTGGCGCGGGCCGCCTGGTGGGGCGGGCCCGAGGACGACCGGCCCGTCGCCCTCGACTGGTTCGACTTCGCCGACGGCGAGGCCGACGCGGCGGCCGAACTCCTGCGCCGGGCGCCGCTGTACGCCGAGTACGACCTGGTGCTGCCGCCCGGCTGGCGGGCGCGGGCGGACGTGCGGGCGGCGGGCGAGGCGCGGATCGCGGCGGCGACGGCCGCCGGGATGCGGCCGCTCGTCGAGCGCTACCGCTACGAGTGGACGCCCGCCGCGGGGCTCCCGGAGCGGCCCGGCCGGCTGGTGTTCCGGCCGGAGCCCGACGACGAGGTGATCCTGGACCTGCTGCGCCGCATCGGCGAGGGCAGCCTGGACGCCCACACCCGGCGCGCCACCGAGGAGCACGGCCCGCTGGCCGCCGCCCGCGAGGAGCTGGACTTCCTGCGCTGGCTGCCGTCGCCCCGCGACTGGTGGCAGTGCGCCTTCACCGCCGAGGGGCGGCCGGTCGGGCTGCACATCCCGGCGCACAACCCCGGTGGCCCGTGCATCGGTTTCATCGGGGTGCTGCCGGAGCGGCGGGGCCGCGGCTACGCGTACGAGCTGCTGGTGGAGTGCACGCGGAAGCTGGTCGCCGAGGGGGCCGAGCGGATCGTGGCGGCGACCGACAAGGACAACCGCCCGATGGCCGCTGCGTTCGCCAGGGCTGGGTATCCGATCGCGCAGGAGCGCGTCAATCTCGTCTGAGCCCTCTCCTGCAGCCCGTCGGTCCCGGCAGGGCTGAGCAGGGCGCGGCGAACGGCCGGGAACGGCGCGTCCTGAGCGACGCACCGCTGCGCCGGGCGCCCACGGGGCGCAGCATGGAGAGGGGCGAGCGGACGCGGAGCCGGCAGACGCGGCGCCGCCGGGCCCGGTGGAGGTCACCGGGCCCGGCGGCCGAGGACAGGGGGTCGCCAGTGCTGTTCGAGGTATGGGCACCGAACGCGGAGCGCGTGGATCTGCTGATCGAGGACATCACCGATACCGAGGGCGTCGAAGGCGTCGAGGGCCGGGGGCGGCCCGGCGCCCTCCCCGGGGAGCGGGCCCGCTCCACGGACCGCCACCCCATGGCCCGCCACCCCGCGCGGCCCGGCTGGTGGCGGGCCATGGGG